>NZ_JAMQWD010000032.1:0-184543 GCF_024744415.1 Vibrio sp. RM-41-2B
GAAGTGGCGGAATTGGTAGACGCACCAGATTTAGGTTCTGGCGCCGCAAGGTGTGAGAGTTCAAGTCTCTCCTTCCGCACCATTATCGGAAAACCCAGCATGATTTTGCTGGGTTTTTTCTTTTTTTGGTTCTGGACTCGGGAAATCATTAGATTTGCCGAATTAAAAAAGCGAGCTCATGGCTCGCTTTTTTTCTATCTGTGGATTGAGTAACTTACTACATACCTAAAGCGTATTTCAGTACTTGAGCCTTGATCGGTCCTGAGTTTTCAGCAAACTTCAATGCAGCATTACGTACAAACTTCAATGGCCCAAGATCGTTGCTAAAACTTTTATAGAAAAAGTCCATGCCAGTCTGCATGAGTAAGTTGTCAGGTCGACGTGCACGTTCGTATTTCGCGAGTAAGGTATCTTCCAGCTTTTCTTGTTGTTCTGTTACCGAAAGGAGAACGTCTACATCTTTGAAGCCTAAGTTTACCCCTTGCCCTGCAAGCGGATTGATCGTATGAGCAGAGTCACCCACTAATACGCAATTTTTGCTTGAGTAGCTTTGCGCATGACGACGAGTGAGTGGAAATGAGCCAAACTGTAAAACTTCAATATCGCCCAATTCAGCAGGGAAATGACGTAAGATTTCTTCCCTTAGTTGAGGCTTACCCATCGCACACAGTTGTTTAATGCGTTTTGGCGAGTCATACCAAACCAACGAACCTTGGCCTACTTCTTGACCGTCTTCATTAGTCAAAGAGCACAAAGGTAAAAATGAACGCGGGCCTGAAGGAGTAAATTGTTGCCAAGTGATATCTTGCTGTGGCAATTCTGTTTTCACGTTAATCAACATGCAGTGTTGTCGGTAATCCCACGCAGTCACACCAATTCCAGCCAATTGACGAACTTTAGAGTTTGCACCATCAGCACCAATTACCCAGTTAGCTTCAAACTGCACCCCACTTTCTAGTGTCACAAGGTTTACATCTGCAAACTCAATGTCTTTTAATCGCTCGGGACACATCACGGTTAGATTGTCATACTGAGAGAAGACTTGCCAAAGACCTAATTGGACTAGGCGGTTTTCAACGATATAACCTAGTTGCTCCAATGACAGTTCATCAGAGTGAAAACGAGTACGGCACTCCGGGTGCTCCCAAGTCTCTAAACGCCGATAAGGGCAAACTCGCATACTTTTAATTTCTGACCATGCGCCGAGTGAATCAAGTAACTCCACCGACTGGTGCGAAATCGCAGATACGCGAATATCCATCACCTGAGCGGCATCAAAAGCTTTGGGTTTTGCACCTTCAACCAAGACAACGCTTCTGCCCTGCTTGGCAAATCCAACAGCGACGGCTGCCCCAACCATACCGCCACCGATCACGGCGATGTCATACTTGTTCATTTTTTACTCTTCATCGTGCTGATTAATTGGCGTTTTTTATTGTACTTTCCATGGCTATTTTTACAAAATTGTTTAACAAAAAACCTTGTTCTGCATAGGGCGAAAAACTAGATTTCATCAGGCTTTGCAGAGAATTAGCCAGATCACTAGTCAGGTGCTTTTTAAAGCAGTACAATACGCCGCTTACCGCCGTGATGGCGGCTATAATTTGAGCAATAGCTCTCCAATTTAAGTACAACTGAACGAGCGAAAGTGAGATGAGTAAGAAACTGCTAATTAAAACCTGGGGCTGCCAGATGAACGAATACGATTCATCAAAAATGGCCGACCTGCTTAATGCTGCAAACGGCTACGAGCTGACGGAAGAGCCAGAGGAAGCAGACGTACTTCTACTTAACACCTGTTCGATCCGTGAAAAAGCGCAAGAGAAAGTTTTCCACCAGCTTGGCCGCTGGAAAACACTAAAAGATAAAAAACCTGGCGTAGTTATCGGTGTAGGTGGTTGTGTAGCAACGCAAGAAGGTGACCATATTCGTGAACGTGCACCATACGTCGACGTTATTTTTGGCCCACAAACTCTGCACCGCCTACCTGAGATGATCAAACAATCTCAGTCGGATGACGCACCAGTTATGGACATTTCGTTCCCAGAGATCGAAAAGTTCGACCGCCTACCAGAGCCTCGTGCGGAAGGCGCGACAGCATTCGTTTCTATTATGGAAGGCTGCTCGAAGTACTGTACTTACTGTGTCGTACCGTACACTCGTGGTGAAGAAGTAAGCCGTCCAATGGATGATGTGCTGTTCGAAATCGCACAGCTTGCTGAACAAGGCGTACGTGAAGTAAACCTACTGGGTCAAAACGTAAACGCGTACCGCGGTCCAACACACGACGGTGAAATCTGTTCATTTGCAGAACTGCTTCGTTTGGTTGCGTCTATCGATGGTATCGACCGTATTCGTTTCACAACGAGCCACCCGCTAGAATTCACTGACGACATCATCGCGGTTTACGAAGATACGCCAGAGCTTGTGAGCTTCCTGCACTTACCTGTGCAAAGTGGTAGTGACCGTATCCTAACTATGATGAAACGCCCTCACACCGCTATCGAGTACAAGTCGATCATCCGTAAACTGCGTAAAGCTCGTCCTGATATTCAAATCAGTTCAGACTTTATTGTTGGTTTCCCTGGTGAGACAGACAAAGACTTCCAAGACACAATGAAGCTAATCAAAGATGTAGACTTTGACATGAGCTTCAGCTTCATCTTCTCTCCACGTCCAGGTACGCCAGCAGCGGATTATCCTTGTGATATATCAGAACAAGTGAAGAAAGAGCGCCTTTACGAACTACAGCAAACTATCAATGCTCAAGCGATGCGTTACTCTCGCTTAATGCTTGGCACAGAACAACGTGTTCTAGTTGAAGGTCCTTCGAAGAAAAACCTAATGGAACTGCGCGCTCGTACAGAAAACAACCGTGTAGTAAACTTTGAAGGTAGTGCAGACCTAATTGGTCAGTTCGTTGATGTGAAGATCGTAGACGTATTTGCGAACTCACTGCGTGGTGAGCTAGTACGTACTGAAAAAGACATGGATCTTCGTAGTGTGATTTCCCCAACGCAGATGATGGCGAAAACACGTCGCGAAGATGAGCTGGGTGTAGCTACTTTTACGCCATAAGCTCGTATAAATAGCCATGGAGAGCCTGGTCGTTATCAGGCTCTCACTAAGTGGCAAAAAATGAGAGGCAACATTGAGTAATAAAATCGTAACTCTAGAAATTAACCTAGAACCTTCCGACAACCGCCGACTTGCTAGCCTGTGCGGTCCATTCGATGACAACATCAAGCATTTAGAACGTCGTCTAGGCGTTGAAATTAACCACCGTAGTGACCATTTTACAATTGTCGGTAAACCTCATACCGCATCAGCTGCGCTGGATATCCTGAAAACTCTGTATGTTGATACCGCGCCTGTACGAGGTGAGATCCCAGACATTGAGCCTGAACAGATCCATCTAGCAATTAAAGAGTCTGGTGTTCTTGAGCAGAATACTGAGTCTAATATCGAGCATGGTAAAGAAGTCTTCGTCAAAACCAAGAAAGGTGTGATCAAACCACGTACGCCAAACCAAGCACAGTACTTGGTTAATATGGTCACGCATGATATTTCTTTTGGTATTGGCCCAGCTGGTACAGGTAAAACTTATCTTGCTGTTGCAGCAGCAGTTGATGCACTAGAGCGCCAAGAGATCCGTCGTATTCTATTGACGCGCCCTGCGGTTGAAGCCGGTGAGAAACTGGGCTTCCTACCTGGTGACTTAAGCCAGAAAGTCGACCCATACCTACGTCCGCTATACGATGCCCTATTTGAAATGTTGGGCTTTGAGCGTGTAGAGAAGCTGATTGAACGTAACGTGATTGAGGTAGCCCCTCTTGCTTACATGCGTGGTCGTACTCTAAACGACGCTTTCATCATTCTTGATGAGAGTCAGAACACCACGGTTGAGCAGATGAAGATGTTCCTAACGCGTATTGGTTTTAACTCTCGCGCAGTTATCACTGGTGACGTCACGCAAATCGACTTACCTCGTGGTGCAAAATCGGGTCTTCGTCATGCTATTGAAGTACTAAGCGAAGTCGACGACATCAGCTTTAACTTCTTTTTAGCAGACGACGTTGTACGTCACCCAGTGGTTGCTCGTATCGTTAACGCGTATGAGAAGTGGGAAGCACAAGACCAGAAAGAGCGTAAAGAGTTCGAGAAGCGTCGTCGTGAAGAACGCGATGCGAAGTTATTAGAAGCAGCGAAAGCCGAACTGAATGCACAAGTTGCTTCCACTAAGGAATAATCATGGCGATTGAACTTGATCTGCAACTGGCAGTCGAAAATGAAGAAGGGCTGCCTTCGCAGCAAGATTTCCAATTGTGGCTAGATAAGACGATTCCTCTCTTCCAGCCACAAGCCGAAGTCACCATTCGCATTGTGGATGAACAAGAAAGTCACACGCTTAACCATGAGTATCGTGGTAAAGATAAACCGACCAATGTGTTGTCTTTTCCATTTGAAGCCCCTCCAGGTATGGAAATAGATTTACTTGGCGACTTAATTATTTGCCGCCAAGTCGTTGAAAAAGAGGCAATTGAACAGAACAAGCCTCTGTTAGCACATTGGGCGCATATGGTTGTACATGGCAGCTTGCATCTGCTAGGTTATGATCATATTGAGGATGACGAAGCCGAAGAGATGGAGTCCCTCGAAACCGAAATCATGCAAGGTATGGGCTATGAAGACCCTTACATTGCTGAAAAAGAGTAGCCATTGGCTATTCAGCAGGGAAAGGCGAACCACCAAAATGATTCTCGTGTTCGCCTCTCTATGTGTGCTATCACACTTCTGATAGCGTTACTTAATTGAGAAACAATGAACGAAGATAATTCTCCCTCTTCTAACGAAGATAAGAAAGAAAAGGCAGAAGGTCCGAGTAGAAAGTCCTTCTTTGAACGTCTAGGTCAATTATTTCAGGGCGAACCAAAAGATCGCCAAGAGCTTGTGGATGTTATCCGTGACTCTGAAGTCAATGACCTGATTGACCATGACACCCGCGATATGCTTGAAGGTGTTATGGAAATCTCCGAAATGCGCGTGCGTGACATTATGATCCCGCGTTCGCAAATGGTTACGGTTGAGCGTACTCACGACCTTGATACCTTGGTTGCCTTGATTACCGATGCTCAACACTCTCGCTACCCTGTGATCAGCGAAGATAAAGACCATGTGGAAGGCATTCTTCTTGCGAAGGACTTACTTAAATACTTAGGCTCAGGCAGTAATCCATTTGATATCGAAGAAGTTATTCGACCAGCCGTTGTGGTACCGGAAAGTAAACGCGTTGATCGACTGCTGAAAGAGTTCCGTGAAGAACGTTATCATATGGCCATTGTTGTCGATGAATTCGGTGGTGTTTCTGGTCTTGTGACCATTGAAGATATCCTTGAAGAAATCGTCGGGGATATCGAAGATGAATTCGATGAAAGCGAAGAGACAGACATTCGTAAGCTTAGCAAGCATACGTTTGCTGTCAGAGCGCTGACAACCATCGAAGAGTTTAATGAGACATTTGGAACTAACTTCAGCGATGAGGAAGTAGATACCGTTGGTGGCATGGTCATGACTGCCTTTGGTCACTTACCTTCTCGTGGTGAACTGGTTGAAATTGAAGGTTACAACTTCAAAGTCACCGCTGCCGATAACCGTCGTGTCATTCAACTCCAAGTGACGATCCCAGACGAAGAAACCCTGGTTGAAGCCACTCAAGAGTAACGCGATACCCATTGGGAATCTCAGAAAATTATAATGATGAATGAACTCTTTCATCGCCTCAAGCGGCCCTTAGTGGCCGCTTTTGTTGGCGCCTCTACTACGCTCGCTTTTGCACCTTACCAGTTGTGGCCTATTGCCATTCTTAGCCCAGCTATTCTACTGATTCTTCTTGCTAACCAAACACCGAAACGCGCACTGTGGATTGGCTATGCTTGGGGGTTAGGTCAATTTGCAACTGGCGTTAGCTGGGTGTACGTCAGTATCTCCGGCTTTGGTGGCATGCCACTGATTGCCAATTTATTTTTAATGGGCTTGCTTGTCGCCTACTTGGCTGTTTATTCAGGCTTATTTGCTTGGCTCAACAACAAGCTATTTCCTCAATTCACACTCACAAAAGCGCTTCTCGCTGCGCCCGCTTTATGGCTAATCAGTGATTGGTTGCGTGGTTGGGTGATGACCGGCTTCCCTTGGTTATGGCTAGGTTACAGCCAGATTGATGCTCCACTAGCAAGCTTTGCGCCTATCGGTGGCGTGGAACTGCTCACTCTGTTTGTCCTTATTAGTGCGGGGGCATTAGCCTATGCTTGGGTTCATAAACAGTGGCTGATGGTGGTTATTCCCGCGGTATTACTCAGCACAGGCTTTGGGATTCGAAACTACGATTGGGTAACACCTCGGCCAGAAGACACGACTAAGCTCGCGCTGATTCAAGGTAACGTTGACCAAAACCTTAAGTGGCTGCCAAGCCAACGTTGGCCAACCATCATGAAATACGCCGATCTCACTCGTGAAAACTGGGACGCTGATATTATCGTCTGGCCAGAAGCTGCAATTCCTGCTTTTGAAATTGAAGTGCCTTCATTTTTGAGCAATATCGACAGCGCAGCAAAAATGAATAACAGCGCAATCATCACTGGTGTCGTCAACCAAGCTGAAGATCGACAGTTCTACAACAGTATCCTATCCCTTGGCATCACACCATACGGTGACTACAGTTTCGACTTGAGCGAACGCTACCATAAGCATCACTTGTTACCGTTTGGTGAGTTTGTTCCATTTGAAGATATTTTGCGCCCATTAGCGCCATTCTTTAACTTGCCGATGTCGTCGTTTAGCCGGGGAGCTTTTGTGCAGCCCAACATCGTTGCGAATGGCATGCACATGGCACCAGCGCTTTGCTATGAGATCATCTTTAATGAACAAGTGCGTCAAAATGTGACTGACGAAACGGACTTCATTCTAACGTTATCAAACGACGCATGGTTTGGTCACTCTATCGGCCCTCTTCAGCATATGGAGATCGCCCGTATGCGTGCCTTAGAATTAGGTAAACCGCTCATCCGCTCGACTAACAACGGATTAACAGCGGTAACCGATCACAAGGGAAAAATCGTTGAGCAAGTACCGCAGTTTGAAACTGCAGTGCTACGCGCAGAGCTCACCCCAACCAATGGGAAAACGCCATATCGAATCGTAGGTACTTGGCCATTGTATATTTGGGTTGGGTTAAGTTTAGCGCTGGCTTTCGGTTTAAGAAGAAAACAGAGTTATACCAATCACAGTAAATAAGTGCTCAGAAATAGCGTAGGAAAAATGCTTGAGAACAAGGCAAAAATTTTCGATAAGTAGTTATTCTACAATCAAAATTTTTAACGCAGTTATCGAGTATTTTAACAAGCTAGAATTACCAGTTATTTACTACGATTGGTATTAAGAGCAGCTTGAAAGTAGAAAAGACAAAAAAGAGGCGACCAAGCCTCTTTTTTATTCATTGCATTATACAGTCGTTACGCGCCATTTATGGCTTTAATGACTGGCGAGTAAAGCCTTTGTGACCACATTTAATACACGGAATGATTACAGTTGGGTGGTTATACGTTGTCTTGTGACCACACTCATCACAGACCAAAGTGCCTAAGCCTATCACCTCTCCTGCTTCATATAGCCCTTGATGCTCTAAGTCATCGAACAACTCAACCCACTCAACTTTAGTTCGGTCTGTAATCTCTAACAGCCCTTGCCATATCGAATCCGCAATCGTTAAGTAAAACGGGCCGCTTTTACTGTCCTCGTAACTCTCTGAAAACTCTTTTAAGTCTGCTTTAAGGTACGCTTTGATTAAAGCCAATTCATCTTTGGTCAAGTCATTAGCAGCATCCACCACTTTGCCCGACGTCTCAATCGCTTTGTTAACTTCTTCCGGACTGTGCTTCAAGGTTTCAATCACATCCTCGAGCATTTCCTCATAACCTGTTTTACGTTTAGGCATAACTGACCTCCATCTTTCTCCTACCTGCGTCACTTAAGGGCGCATGGGTACAGATTGGCTATTGTTGTGATCCCTAGCTTTAGGTATTCTATGACGATCTATTTAAGTCTGTTCTAACCGAACTCACAAATTCCAAGATAACGGATACCATCGATGCAAGAACAATACAACCCACAAGATATTGAACAAAAAGTTCAAAAGCACTGGGATGACAACAAAACCTTTGTTGTAAGTGAAGACCCAAATAAAGAAAAATTCTACTGTCTATCCATGTTCCCATACCCAAGTGGTCGACTGCACATGGGTCACGTGCGCAACTACACTATCGGTGATGTAGTATCTCGTTTCCAACGCCTACAAGGCAAAAACGTGATGCAACCAATCGGTTGGGACGCATTCGGTCTACCAGCAGAAAACGCAGCAGTAAAAAACAAAACTGCGCCAGCACCTTGGACTTACGAAAACATCGAATACATGAAGAACCAACTTAAGCTTCTAGGCTTTGGTTACGATTGGAACCGTGAATTCGCAACTTGTACACCGGAGTACTACCGCTGGGAGCAAGAGTTCTTCACTAAGCTTTACGAGAAAGGTTTAGTTTACAAGAAGACTTCTTCTGTTAACTGGTGTCCTAACGACCAAACTGTTCTTGCAAACGAGCAGGTTGAAGACGGTTGTTGCTGGCGTTGTGATACGCCTGTAGAGCAAAAAGAAATCCCTCAATGGTTCATCAAAATCACTGAGTACGCTCAAGAGCTACTAGACGACCTAGACAAGCTTGAAGGTTGGCCTGAAATGGTGAAAACCATGCAGCGCAACTGGATTGGCCGCTCTGAAGGCGTTGAGCTGAAGTTTGAAGTTAAGGGTCAACAAGACCTAGAAGTTTACACAACACGTCCAGATACGCTAATGGGTGTGACTTACGTGGGCATCGCAGCCGGCCACCCTCTTGCAGCTCTTGCTGCAGAGAACAATCCAGAGCTTGCAGCGTTTATCGACGAATGTAAGAACAACAAGGTTGCAGAAGCTGAGCTAGCGACAATGGAGAAGAAAGGTATGGCTACTGGCCTTACTGCCATTCATCCATTGAACGGCCGTGAAGTTCCTGTTTACGTAGCAAACTTCGTACTGATGGACTACGGTACAGGCGCGGTAATGGCAGTACCTGCACACGACCAACGTGACTACGAGTTCGCAACGAAGTACGGTCTAGACATCGTGCCAGTTATCAAGCCTGCTGATGGCAGCGAGCTAGACATCTCTGAAGCAGCATACACTGAGAAAGGCGTACTGTTCGATTCAGGTGAATTCGACGGCCTAGAATTCCAAGCGGCGTTCGATGCAATTGCAGCGAAGCTAGAAGCAGAAGGCAAAGGCACTAAGACTGTAAACTTCCGTCTACGCGACTGGGGTGTATCTCGTCAACGTTACTGGGGCGCACCAATCCCAATGGTAACGACTGAAGACGGTGAAGTTCACCCAGTACCTGCTGACCAACTACCAGTGATTCTTCCAGAAGACGTGGTAATGGACGGCGTAACCAGCCCAATCAAAGCAGATAAAGAATGGGCGAAGACCACATTCAACGGCGAACCTGCTCTACGTGAGACAGATACGTTCGATACGTTCATGGAATCTTCTTGGTACTACGCGCGTTACTGTTCACCGCAAGCAGACGACATCCTAGATCCAGAAAAAGCAAACTACTGGCTACCAGTAGACCAGTACATCGGCGGTATCGAGCACGCTTGTATGCACCTACTGTACTCTCGCTTCTTCCACAAGTTGCTACGTGACGCGGGCTACGTAACGTCTGACGAACCGTTCAAGCAGCTACTGTGTCAAGGCATGGTACTGGCAGACGCGTTCTACTTCGAGAACGAGAAAGGCGGTAAAGAGTGGGTAGCTCCAACAGACGTAGCCGTTGAACGTGATGGTAAAGGCCGCATTACTTCTGCTAAAGACACTGAAGGTCGCGATGTAACGCACTCAGGCATGATCAAGATGTCTAAGTCTAAGAACAACGGTATCGACCCTCAAGAAATGGTAGACAAGTACGGCGCTGACACAGTACGTCTATTCATGATGTTCGCGTCTCCAGCGGACATGACACTTGAATGGCAAGAGTCTGGCGTAGAAGGTGCGAACCGCTTCCTAAAACGTGTTTGGAAACTAGTGAAAGAGCACACAGCGAAAGGCGCAGCAGAAGCAGTAGATACAGCCGCGCTTTCTGGTGATCAAAAAGCACTTCGCCGTGACGTTCACAAAACTATCGCGAAAGTGACGGACGATATCGCTCGCCGTCAAACATTCAACACCGCGATCGCTGCGATCATGGAGCTGATGAACAAACTAGCGAAAGCGCCTCAAGAATCTGCGCAAGATCGTGCAATCCTTGACGAAGCACTGAAAGCTATTGTTGTCATGCTTTACCCTATCACTCCGCATATCTCATACGAGCTATGGGCAGCACTAGGTGAAACAGACATTGATAACGCAGCATGGCCGACGTTTGACGAAAAAGCGCTAGTTGAAGACGAAAAAACTATCGTTGTTCAAGTTAACGGTAAGCTACGTGCGAAGCTAACGGTACCAGCGGATATCTCTAAAGACGACATCGAACAACTTGGTCTAAACGACGAAAACGTGGTTAAGTTCACTGATGGCCTGACTATTCGTAAAGTCATTTACGTTCCAGGTAAACTGCTGAACATCGTTGCAAACTAATCACAGCTTGCAATTTGTCTCTGTTTAGCGAACTTATTTGTTAACCAAGAGTCATTAAACAGGGTAGTTCGCTACCCTGTTTATTTACCTCAAACCATTCACATGAGTGGTTTAAGGTAAATAACCCCTTCAATTTAGGATGAATACAATCAATGCGCTTTTTCTCTTTGATTAAACTACCAGTGGTATTGGTATTAGCGGGGCTTCTTTCTGCCTGTGGTTTTCACCTTCGCGGTGAGTATTCCGTACCGGAAGAGCTGCACACTATGTCTTTCTCCAGCTACGATGAATACAGTGAATTGACTCGCTATGTACGCTCTCAACTCGAACTGAACAAAGTTGAACTTGTTCAACCATCATCGACTGTACCCAACCTTCATTTGACGGAAGCGACTATCGATGAGCGTACACTGTCTCTGTATCAAAATAGCCGTGCAGCAGAAAAAGAGCTGACATACGTAGTAAAATACCGTGTGACGATTCCTGGCTATGGCTCTAAAAACTTTACGACAACAGTAAACCGCAACTACCTAGACAACCCGTTAACGGCACTTGCAAAATCTGTTGAACGTGACGTAATTGAAGACGAGATGCGCTTGCAAGCTGCAAAACAAATGATGCGCCAGTTGGGTCGTATTCGTGCCGAATATGAAGCAGGACAAATCTCTGAGCCAGCGAACACAAACTCTTAATCACTATGCGTATTTATGCCGATAAATTAACGGATCATTTAACTAAACACGTTAAACAAGTTTACCTAATCTTTGGGAATGAGCCGTTACTGATTCAAGAGAGCCGCCAAGCAATCCAAAAGGCAGCGTTTCAACAAGGTGTTGAGGAAAAACACCGTTTTGCGGTAGACGCAAGCATCGACTGGAATCAAGTTTACGATTGCTTCCAAGCGATGAGCCTGTTCTCAAACCGTCAATTGATCGAGCTTGAAATTCCAGAGAGTGGCGTGACAACCGCCGTCAGCAAAGAGCTGCAAACACTGTGTGATATGCTGCATGATGACATCATGCTCGTCATTGTTGGTAGCAAACTGACCAAAGCCCAAGAAAATGCGAAATGGTTCAAAGCATTAAGCTCAAAAGGCGACTGGGTAAGCTGTTTGTCGCCAGATCTACAACGCTTACCTATGTTCATTCAGACACGTTGCCGCACGTTGGGACTAAAACCCGATCAACAATCACTGCAAATGTTGGCTCAATGGCATGAAGGTAACCTATTTGCATTGTCACAAAGCTTAGAGAAATTGGCCCTACTCTACCCGGATGGTGAGCTGACTATCATACGTTTAGAGGAAGCCCTAAGTCGCCATAATCACTTCACTACGTTTAACTGGATCGACGCCTTACTGGCAGGTAAAGCAAACCGTGCACAACGTATTCTTCGCCAACTTGAGGCGGAAGGGGTCGAGACCGTGATCTTGATTCGAAGTGTACAAAAAGAGTTGAGCCAACTTTTAAATATGCATCAAGACTTAACTCAAATGGGAATGAACCAGGTATTTGAGAAATATCGAGTTTGGCAAAACAAGCGTCCACTCTATAACGCAGCACTGACCCGCTTATCGGCGAGTCGTATTTGTGCATTGCTCTCCTTGTTGGCTCAAGCAGAGATAAAAGCCAAAACTCAATATGACGAGTCTGTATGGCCAACTATTCATCAGTTGAGCTTAGAAACCTGCTCTCCTGATATTAAGCTGGCAATTTAAAAATCAAAGCGTGATATAGTGCGCGACCTGTTTTGCAAGCAAGAATGTAAAACACTGTAGAGATAAGAGACAAACCGAGGAAAACCGAGTGCTTCGCGAAGAACTGAAAGACTTTTTAGCTGATAAAGCCGACGACATGAAAGCGGAAGACATTATCGTCCTAAATGTGGAAGATAAATCAAGCGTTACAGATTACATGATCATCTGTACTGGCACATCCAAACGCCACGTTTCATCCATCGCTGACCACGTTGCAACAGAAGTGAAAAAAGCCGGTCTTGAGCCACTAGGAATGGAAGGTGAAAACGAAGGTGAATGGGTAGTCCTAGATATGGGCGACGCCATGCTTCACGTGATGCAAGAAGAGCACCGCGAACTCTACCAGCTAGAAAAACTCTGGGGTTAATCTTTTGAAAATTCAACTAATTGCTGTTGGCACAAAAATGCCAAAATGGGTTGAGGAAGGCTTTCAAGAATATCGTCGCCGTTTCCCACATGATATGCCATTGGAGTTGATTGAAATCTCTGCTGGCAAACGTGGAAAAAATGCCGATATCGCTCGTATCCTGCAAAAAGAAGGGGAAGCGATGCTCGCTGCGGTACCAAAAGGCAACCGTATCGTCACGTTAGATATCCCAGGTAAAAAATGGGACACTCCTCAACTCGCTGAGCAGTTAGAAGCTTGGAAATTAGATGGCCGTGATGTATCAATCTTAATCGGCGGTCCTGAAGGACTCGCTCCTGCATGCAAAGCTGCAGCAGACCAAAGCTGGTCATTGTCTGCCTTAACGCTACCCCACCCTTTAGTGCGTATCGTAATGGCAGAAAGCTTGTACCGAGCGTGGAGCATCACCGCGAACCATCCTTACCACCGCGAATAATCGTTGTTTAACTTTAGAGCCAAGCGTTAATGATTCGTAAGCGCCGCAGTCAAATCCGAGATTATCAAGCCGAAGCGCGTCTGTTTGCCAGCCGCGCTATTGTCGCTTTTATCGGCATTGTTCTCTTGATGGGAGCTCTGGTCGCCAATATGTACAACATTCAGGTGAACCAGTTTCAAGATTATCAAACCCGCTCGAACGATAACCGTATCAAAGTGGTTCCTATCGCGCCCAACCGAGGTCTGATTTATGACCGAAATGGTGTTTTACTGGCAGAGAACCGTCCCGTCTTTAACTTAGAACTGACTCCAGAAAAAATTAAAGACATTGATGCAACCATCCAAGAACTACAAACCATTCTGGAAATTACCCCAGATCAGATTGAACGTTTCCACCAAGAGCGTAAACGGACTCGTCGATTTAAGTCAGTCCCACTGCTTACCCAACTGAACGAAAAACAAGTAGCGGTATTCTCCGTCAATCAGTACCGCTTTCCTGGTGTAGAAATAAGTGCGACCTTAAAGCGCTATTACCCTTTCAGCGAAGTCTTAACCCACGTGATTGGTTACGTTTCTCGAATCAATGATCGCGACATGCAGCGCCTGATCCGTGAAGAAAAAGACGCAAACTATCAAGCTACTCGCGACATTGGTAAGCTGGGTATCGAAAAATACTACGAAGACCTCTTACACGGTACGGCCGGATATCAAGAAGTCGAGGTAAACAGCCGCGGCCGAGTAATTCGTACGTTAAAGTACGTTCCACCTGTACCCGGAAAAGACATCGTTTTAAACCTTGATATCAACTTGCAGCTGTACGTGCACCAATTATTGGATGGCCGCCGAGGCAGTGCTGTAGTGATCGATCCTAGAGACAACGGCGTACTGGCTATGGTTTCAAGCCCTAGCTACGACCCTAACTCGTTCGTGCACGGAATCTCGGGTAAAGACTACCGCGCCCTTTTGAACGATAAAAACCGTCCTTTGGTCAACCGTACTACACTTGGCATTTATCCACCCGCGTCTACCATCAAACCATTTATGGCGGTAGCCGCGCTACAAGAAGGTGTCGTCACACCGAACACTACGCGAAATGATCCAGGTTATTGGCGCATACCAAACTCCAACACACGCCCATTCCGTGACTGGTTGCGTTGGGGACACGGACGCGTCGATATCATTAAGTCGATCGAAGAGTCTGTTGATACCTTCTACTATCAAATCGCTTATGACATGGGCATTGACCGTATTTCAAATTGGATGATGATGTTCGGTTTTGGTGATTACACTGGCATCGATATCTACGAAGAAAGTAAGGCGAATATGCCGACTCGTGACTGGAAAATGTCTCGCCATAAAACCCCGTGGTACAAAGGCGATACGATCCCTGTGGGTATCGGCCAAGGTTATTGGACAGCAACACCAATGCAAATCGCCAAAGCGACCTCCGTATTAGTAAATGAGGGAGAAGTGATTGCACCTCACTTACTAAAAGCGACGATAGAGAACGGCAACGACTTCGAAGAACAACAAACAACAGAATACGTGACTTACCCGCCAATCAAGAATGTACCGAAAAAGTACTGGGATATGGCGAAAGAAGGCATGCGTCGTGTAAACCATGGCACGCGCGGAACAGCTCGCCGCTCATTCTACAAAATGAGTTATCAAACAGCGGGTAAATCAGGTACTGCGCAGGTCTTCGGTCTGGGTGAAAACGAAGAGTACAACGCAGATGAGATCGCCGAACACTTACGTGACCATGCGTTATTTACTGGCTTTGCACCATTTGATAATCCTAAAGTGGTCGTCACTGTAGTGCTAGAAAACGCCGGCGGTGGTTCTAGCAACGGAGCCCCGGTAGTGAGAAAGATCTTTGATCGAGTCGTACTTGGCCTAGAAGAAATTGAGCCTGATAACAATGCGAAGAAAGAGGTAAAACAGTAATGAAGATGGATCCCTCTACAGGTAAAAATCGCGCCCTGTTTGAACGCTTCCATATCGACTTACCACTCCTACTTGGCATATTGGCCCTGATGGGGTTTGGCCTAGTGATCATGTACAGCGCCAGTGGCCAAAGTTTACTGATGATGGATCGCCAAGCTATGCGAATGGTGCTTTCACTCGTTGTGATGATCGTTCTTGCGCAGCTTTCTCCACGAACCTACGAGAGCCTAGCACCTTTGATGTTCGTCGGCGGCGTCATACTGCTCTTTGGCGTGCTGTTTTTCGGTGAAGCATCTAAAGGCGCACAACGTTGGCTTAACCTCGGTTTTGTGCGCTTTCAACCTTCCGAGTTATTGAAGCTCGCGGTGCCATTAATGGTGGCACGCTATGTTGGTCGACAGCCCCTTCCGCCAACGCTAAAAACACTCATCGTTGCACTGATTATGGTCTGCTTGCCAACCATCCTCATTGCAAAACAACCTGACTTAGGGACCTCTATTCTAATCGCCGCTTCCGGTATTTTTGTTATCTTCCTCGCGGGCATTAGTTGGAAAATCATCACTGGTGCTGCGATTGCACTGGGTGGTTTCATTCCGATTTTGTGGTTTTTCTTGATGCGTGAGTATCAAAAAGTACGAGTTCGTACTCTGTTTAATCCAGAGTCTGACCCGCTAGGTGCGGGCTACCACATTATTCAGAGTAAAATTGCGATTGGCTCCGGTGGTATTTCCGGCAAAGGCTGGTTGCAAGGCACTCAATCACAACTGGAATTTCTTCCTGAACGACACACTGACTTTATCTTTGCAGTAATTGCTGAAGAATGGGGTATGATTGGCTTCCTTTGCCTTTTAGCCATCTATCTATTTATTATTGGACGAGGTTTATACCTCGCCAGCCAAGCGCAAACCGCATTTGGACGAATGATGGCAGGCAGTATTGTACTCAGCTTCTTCGTGTATATTTTTGTAAATATTGGCATGGTAAGTGGCATCCTACCTGTAGTAGGTGTACCGTTGCCACTCATTAGTTATGGCGGCACATCAATGGTAACCTTGATGGCTGGCTTTGGTATTCTGATGTCAATTCATACGCACCGAAAAGCATTCTCTAAGGCGACCTAGACATGCAAAAACGCGCTTTATATTCCTTGGTTTTCTCTGCTCTTATTTTGGCAGGCTGTTCATCAACTAGCCAAAAAGAACAAGAAGGCCGTTACGAACTCGAATCCGATGTTGCACCGGATACACCGCTTTCAGTCGAACACATCGAGGATGCGCACCCTAAATATGAACCGTACAGCCTAGGTGGGAACAAAGATTACCACTTGCGTGGCAAAGACTACAAAATAGTTCGCGATGCCAAAGGCTTTAAAGAAAAAGGCCGCGCATCTTGGTATGGGAAGAAGTTCCAAGGTCATTTGACTTCTAATGGCGAAATCTATGACATGTACTCAATGACAGCGGCTCATAAAACGCTACCGTTACCGAGTTACGTAAAAGTCACCAACACTGACAACGGCAAAACTACCGTAGTACGAGTTAATGACCGAGGTCCGTTTCACGATGGCCGTATTATCGATTTAAGCTATGCCGCAGCACATAAGTTAGATGTGATAAAAACAGGTACAGCTAACGTGGAAATTGAAGTAATCAGTATCAATCAGCCCACGGATAAAAAATCTTTAGAAGCGCACCCTAAGTACGTTATTCAGGTGGCATCATCAAAAAATGAAGAACGCGCACGAACTTTAGGGACAGAGCTTGGTCAAAAACTGGATACAGAAACTTTCCTAGAAAATGCGAAAGAGTCTTATCGCTTGTTGTTAGGGCCATTTACTGACTATTCCCTGACGCAAGCCACTCTAGATAAAGTAAAGTTGCTCGGCTATTCGTCTGCATTTATTAAAAAACACAACACTGGCAAATGACCTAGTGTCATGAATTTCTCCTCGATCCCCTCTTACATAGCTGGGGATTCTGATAAGATGTCCGCAGTTAACCCAAAAATTTGAATTACCATGAATAAAAATAAGTTTGTGAAATCTATTCTCGTTTCTTCGGTTGCCCTTTCTGCAACTTTCGCTCAATCTGCTCTTGCATCACCTATCGTTGTTCCAGATGCCCCTCAAATCGCTGCGAAGGGCTACGTTCTGATGGATTACCATTCAGGTAAAGTACTGGCAGAGAAAGAGATGAACACAAAGTTGTCTCCAGCCAGTCTGACTAAGATGATGACCAGCTACGTAATCGGCCAAGAACTAGCGCGTGGTAATATCTCAGAAGATGACGATGTCACCATCAGTAAAAATGCATGGGCGAAAAACTTCCCTGAATCATCAAAAATGTTCATTGAAGTGGGCACAACTGTAAAAGTACGTGACCTAAACCGCGGTATCATCGTCCAGTCTGGTAACGATGCCTGTGTAGCAATGGCTGAACACATTGCAGGCTCAGAAGATGCGTTTGTTGACCTAATGAACGCTTGGGCCAACACACTAGGTATGACGAACTCGCACTTTGCCAACGTTCATGGTCTAGATAACGCCGAGCTGTACTCGACACCATACGACATGGCATTGCTAGGTAAAGCCCTGATCCGTGACGTACCAAATGAGTACCGCGTGTACTCAGAGAAGAAATTCACTTACAACGGCATCACCCAATACAACCGTAACGGTCTACTTTGGGATAAGAGCATGAACGTTGATGGCATCAAAACGGGTCACACAAGCAATGCGGGTTACAGCCTAGTAAGTTCTGCGACTGAAGGCCAAATGCGTTTGGTTGCGGTCGTAATGGGCACGAAAGATGCCAATGCTCGTAAGTCAGAAAGCAAAAAGCTACTAAGCTACGGCTTCCGTTTCTTCGAAACAGTAGCGCCGCACAAAGCGGGTGAAACGTTCGTTGAAGAAAAAGTGTGGATGGGTAACAAAGACACTGTAGCGTTGGGCCTTGATCAAGATACTTACGTAACACTACCACGTGGTGAAGCGAAAAACCTAAAAGCCAGCTTCGTCCTTGAAAAAGAGCTAGAAGCCCCAATTAATAAAGGTGATGTAGTTGGTAAGCTATACTATCAGATCGATGGTGAAGATATTGCCGAATACCCACTAATGGCACTAGAAACCGTAGAGCAAGGTAGTCTATTTAGCCGCATGTGGGATTACATCGTATTGTTATTCAAGAGCTTCTTCTAACAGTCGCTTCTGACCAACAAACAAGTCTGCAAAGCCGCCAACTATGGCGGCTTTGTTAATCTTGAGTTCACCCTAATTTGACTGTACTATTTCTCACCGCAACGAATACCAACTGGAGTTACCGATATGCTAACCATCAACTCTGATGCAAAATTGAAAGACCTGCTTGAGTTCCCTTGTTCATTTACATACAAGGTAATGGGTCATGCAAAGCCTGAGCTTCCAGAGCTAGTTCTAGAAGTTATCCAGCGCCATGCTCCAGGTGACTACAGCCCAACAGTAAAACCAAGTGCTAAGGGCAACTACCACTCGGTGTCTATCAACATCACTGCAACGTCTATCGAGCAAGTTGAGACGCTATACAAAGAGTTAGGTGAAATTGACATCGTGCGCATGGTTCTATAATTTTTTGATAGATTAAATTTTTTTTGAAAGCAGCTTCGGCTGCTTTCTTTTTATTTATCAACCAGATAACAAAACTTTACATCGCTTTCAGTTAAAAATCTGTTACTCAGCGGTAGAGCATCAGGGTTATCCGGTTTATAATCCAAAAACTTTATATATTAGCAACAGGAATTCCCATGCAACACCAACTTGTTGTAAAACGACTTGGCCGCCAAGACTATGAGCCTGTATGGAAGGCGATGCATGAGTTCACCGACCAACGCACAGAAGAAACCCCTGATGAAGTCTGGTTGGTAGAACATAACCCAGTATTTACGCAAGGTCAGGCAGGTAAAGCTGAGCACCTTATTAACACTGGTGACATTCCTGTTGTACAAAGTGATCGCGGAGGCCAGGTTACGTATCATGGCCCTGGTCAGTTGGTCGCCTATTTCTTGATCAACCTACGCCGCAAAAAATTAGGTGTACGAGATCTCGTTACCACTATCGAGAACCTCGTGATCAACACGCTAAAAGCATACAATATCGATTCGGCCGCGCGACCTGACGCACCAGGCGTTTACGTTGACGGTAAAAAAATATGCTCTCTCGGTTTACGCATTCGTAAAGGATGCTCGTTTCATGGCTTAGCCTTGAACGTAAATATGGATTTAACACCGTTTCTGCGTATTAACCCTTGTGGTTATGAAGGTATGGAAATGGTTCAGGTCAGCCAATTTGGCGGCCCAGACAATGTAGAAGCCGTAGAAAAACAATTAATAGAAGAACTCGTTACTTTGCTCGACTATGAGCAAGTAGAATTCAGCACAGAAGCACCTTCTCAAGGTAATAAAGCATGAGCAAACCAATCCAGATGGAAAAAGGCGTTAAATATCGTGACGCCGATAAAATGGCATTGATTCCCGTAAAGAACATGCCTACAGAGCAGAAAGAAGTGCTACGTAAGCCTGATTGGATGAAGATCAAGCTACCAGCCGACAGCCAACGAATTCAAGACATCAAGGCGGCGATGCGCAAGAATAAACTTCACTCCGTATGTGAAGAAGCATCTTGCCCTAACCTAGCGGAATGTTTTAACCACGGTACAGCTACCTTCATGATCCTAGGTGCAATTTGTACTCGTCGTTGTCCTTTCTGTGACGTTGCTCATGGCCGCCCATTACCACCGGAAGCAGAAGAGCCTCAAAAACTGGCGAAAACCATCGCCGATATGAAGCTGAAATACGTAGTAATCACTTCTGTAGACCGTGACGATCTGCGTGATGGTGGTGCACAGCACTTTGCCGATTGTAACCGCGAGATCCGTGCGTTGAACCCTCATATTAAGATTGAAACTCTGGTTCCTGACTTCCGTGGTCGTATGGACGTAGCGCTTGATCTAATGAAAGATAACCCGCCAGATGTCTTCAACCACAACCTAGAAACAGCGCCACGTCTTTACCGTAAAGCTCGCCCAGGTGCAAACTACAAGTGGTCGCTGGAGCTTCTTAAGAAGTTCAAAGAGCAGCATCCAGATGTACCGACCAAATCTGGTTTGATGATGGGTCTTGGTGAAACCAAAGAAGAAATCATCGAAGTACTGAAAGATCTACGCGCACACGGCGTAACGATGCTGACTCTAGGTCAGTACTTAGCGCCAAGCCGTCACCACTTGCCAGTAGAGCGTTACGTTCCGCCATCAGAGTTTGACGAGCTAAAAGAAGTTGCACTAGAGCTTGGCTTCACGCACGCAGCGTGTGGTCCATTTGTTCGCTCTTCTTACCATGCTGATATGCAGGCTCAAGGCATCGAGATTAAGTAAGCTCTCGTTTGTTTTCAAAAGAAAGGTTGGCTCAGTGCCAACCTTTTTTGTATCTGTCAAATGATGATAAAAAGCCATTCTACCTCCGTCATTCTGAACAGCGAGGAACGAGCGTGATTGAGAATCAGTTTCCAACGTACTGATGATTTTTTGGGAAACGCTGAGTAAAAGAGTGTGCCTCAACAAGATTCCTGATCTCGCCTAGGCTCGTCGGAATGACGCGGTTGGGATATATTGAAAGGGACAAGTGTTGGTAGCCATCTCCTTATCACACACTCTTCGCTATATCTCATTCCAAACGCCAGACAAACAAAAAGGCCCTCAATTGAGGACCTTTAGTATATCAATGTTCAAAATAGACGAGTCGAGTTCTAGGAGAACACACGGAGTTTGCGCGAGCAAATGAGTATGTTCGACACCGAAATCGACTCATTCTATGAAGAACAGTTAGGCGTAAACCGGTAGACGCTTACAAATTTCGAGCACTTTCTGTTTAGTCGCTTCGATAACTTCTTCGTTGCCGATGTTATCTAGAACGTCACACATCCAGTTTGCTAGCTCTTTTGCATCTTCTTCAGTGAAGCCACGGCGAGTGATCGCTGGCGTACCTACACGGATACCAGACGTTACGAATGGGCTGCGTGGGTCATTTGGTACCGAGTTTTTGTTCACTGTGATGTTTGCTGCACCTAGTGCCGCGTCTGCATCTTTACCAGTGATGTCTTTGTCGATCAGGTCCACAAGGAACAAGTGGTTTTCTGTGCCGTTAGATACGATTTTGTAGCCACGCTCTTGGAATTGACCAACCATTGCTTTTGCGTTTTTCACTACGCGAGCTTGGTAAGCTTTGAACTCTGGCTCCATCGCTTCTTTGAACGCTACTGCTTTACCAGCGATAACGTGCATTAGAGGGCCACCTTGACCACCAGGGAACACTGCTGAGTTCAATTTCTTGTACATATCTTCGCCAGCATTTGACAAGATAAGACCACCGCGAGGACCTGCTAGTGTTTTGTGCGTCGTTGTTGTTACCACGTGAGCGTGTGGAACAGGTGTTGGGTATTCGCCTGCTGCGATAAGACCCGCTACGTGCGCCATATCAACGAAAAGGTAAGCATCTACTTTGTCAGCGATTTCACGCATGCGCTTCCAATCAACGATTTGCGAGTAAGCAGAGAAACCACCGATGATCATCTTAGGCTTGTGCTCAAGCGCTAGCTGTTCCATCTCGTCGTAGTTAATTTGACCCGCTTCATCGATACCGTAAGGGATAACGTTGTAGTGCTTACCAGAGAAGTTAACTGGAGAACCGTGAGTCAGGTGACCACCGTGCGCTAGGCTCATGCCTAGAACTGTATCGCCTGGGTTAAGAAGCGCCATGTAAACTGCGCTGTTTGCTTGAGAACCTGAGTGAGGCTGTACGTTCGCGTATTCACAACCGAACAGTTTGCATGCACGGTCGATAGCAAGTTGTTCCGCTTTATCTACGTACTCACAACCGCCGTAGTAACGCTTGCCTGGGTAGCCTTCAGCGTATTTGTTCGTTAGCTGAGAACCTTGCGCTTCCATTACACGTGGGCTTGTGTAGTTTTCAGAAGCGATAAGTTCAATGTGTTCTTCCTGGCGAAGAGTTTCTTCCTGGATAGCTGCGAACAGTTCCGCATCGTAATCTGCGATGTTCATATCACGCTTAAGCATCTGTATCTCCTGACTCAGATTAGTACTGAAAGTTGCAAAAAAACTGTCGAATGACCCTACGCAAACGTTTTCGTCACCCTAATGGCGCGCATTCTACATAATTTGATCTGGGTCATAAAGAGAAATTTACAATTTTTCTCATGCAGTTTTTTCATGATGGCAAGCAATCTGTATCACGCCCGCATTGCAATTGCATAACGACGCTCTATTGCCTGTCAATTTTGTGCTTTACACCCTGTAAAACAGCAATTACATAGGTTTACCGTAAATTTTACCCTCTAGCTACCGAAAAGATCATCTTTTTACTACTATGCACGCCTTATTTATCACTAATGACTGCAATATTGATGGAAAAACACTCATTAAAAGAAGACTGGATAGCGATTCTCACGGGTACCTTTTTGGTAGCTCAAGGCGTTTTCTTTCTCCAATCCGCAAACCTCCTAACAGGGGGGACGACAGGATTGGCTCTGCTTATTAGCCAATTTACACCTTTTACGTTTGGTGTGCTGTACTTTTTAGCAAACAGTCCCTTTTACTTGCTAGCATGGAAACGCTTCGGCCGTCATTTCGCCATTAATAGTGCCATTTCTGGCGCTTTGGTTTCTATCTTTGCCGATCATCTTTATTTGCTAATCTCGCTCGAATCGGTAAATGAAGTTTATTGTGCCGTCGCAGGTGGGCTTTTAATGGGACTCGGTATGCTGATCTTGTTCCGACATCGCTCCAGCTTAGGTGGCTTTAACGTGCTGTGTTTATTTATTCAGGACAAATTTGGCATTTCAGTTGGCAAAAGCCAAATGGCAATCGATGCGTGCATCCTGTTTGCGTCATTCTTCTTTGTCACTCCAGAAGTAATTGGTCTTTCGATTTTGGGCGCGTTTGCACTGAATGTCGTGTTAGCGATGAACCACAAGCCTCATCGCTATTCCGTGACCTACGGTTCATAAACTTTTGATGATAATTGGAGCGCAATTTATAAGATTTCGCGCTCCAATCGCTATATAATATTTCGCCATTTCCAAATAACGCGGTGCGGTATGCGCGATTTTTTGCAACAAGCCAAACAAACTCACAGTTGTATTGCGATTGGCGAGTTGGTCTATAATCCGAAGACACAAACTCTTCATCAAGACACTGTCGCGATTGATCTCGAACCTCGTACCATTGAGTTATTAGAGCAGCTGCTAACAAGCGTGGGACATCCGCTCTCTGCCGATACCATTATCGAAACCATTTGGCAGAGCAAATTCATCTCTAAGAATGTACTCACTAACCGCATTAGCACCTTACGTGCGCTGCTACAACAGCATCTCCCCGAGTACGATGCGACTAAGCTCTTGGTCACTTATCCTCGCAAAGGTTACTTTCTAAACCCAGCGAATATCCGTTTAGTGCCACCAGCGAAAAACCATCGACGTGCTATTACAGCTCAAGTTGAGAACCGTAAGAACATCAAGCTGATTTTGGCTTATAGCTTATGTGCCGTACTTGTGGTTTGTAGCGTGACGCTCGCAAGCTTGTTATGGCAACGCCAAGAGATTTCAACGCAGCAAACGCGTCATCAGTTACTTATCCCCAAAGTCGAGTTGCTGCTCAACCGTGTCGATGCAATCGGCTCTCAGGCGCGAAAATACCGCATACTGGTCAAAGCCGTCTTACTGCAACAACAGGTCGAATATCCATACACCGACATCGCCAACCAAGACGCTCCCAGTTACTTTCTTGATCCTATCGGTCATACGCCGTATTTCCCTGGCGCGCGAAACATGCAGACCAGTGATTACGAACTCAACATAGAGTTAAAAGACGGCGCAGAGCAAGGCACCTTGAAAGCTCAGATGAACCTTATTTATCCTGCGACAGGGAAACTGGCGTTTCGCAACGAATACACACTGCGCTTATCCGACCTACAATCGGATATCTTCCAAATTCACTCAGATGTCGCGCAATACTTCAACTTGCCTGCACCTTCGGCAAGCACATGGCAGCTGTCAGACGTTCACCAAAAAATGCTGTTTGAGAATGTCTTTTCTAACCAGCCTCTCCAACAAGCTGATGAGTTTGCAGCGATCACAACCGCAAGGCATCTCGCTTTGTACGAGCAAGAATCTCAAAAGCTGGAAGCGTATTTGACGCAAGTGCAGTCGTCGTTCGATGTTTTGCCAGATGAGCTAAGCCTCTGGTTGGGCGTATTGCATTTCAAACTAGGTAACCTAGACCGAGCAAAAGTTCTGCTGACCACTCCAGATGGCGACTCACGTATTCAAAACGCGCTGATTTATACGTTTGTGTCTCACATCGCTTATAAACAAAACAAACTCGAACAGTTCCGTCTCAACTACATGGAATCACTGGTGGCACTGCTGCGCGTTTTACCTTCCGAGACATTGTTTGAACGTCTTTCTCAATCTGAATCGAAAGAAACTTGCCTTCAACCATGGAAAACGTTGCATGTCAGTTTGACCGATCAAGAAATTATCAGCCGATGGAAAGCGCTCATCAACGAGTATTGCACCAACGTAGCTAACGAAATAAGCCCAAATAAAACAAAGACCTAAATATAAAATTAAGCTTTCGTTAAGCCCTATTAGCTTTTGTTTTTTGCCCTTTTTAGCTCACTAAACTTAGCATGCTCGCATTCAAGCAACGGCCCAACATGAAACGGCCTAATCAATCAGGAATGTAAACCATGCTAAACAAAATGACGCTTATCGCAGCAGCAACTCTGGCTCTTTACGGCTGTGGCGGCGGTTCATCTTCTGGCAGTGCTAATCCAAACAAAGTGCCTCAAGAAAGTTTCGACATCGCGATTCAAAACTCAATCTTCGCTCCCACGCCAAGCACACAACTAAACTACGCGTTTAGCCTGGATGGCCAACCTGAAGGCGAGATGAAACTGAGTTTCCAAGCGATGGATAACGAGCAATTGTTGGCAGCATTGGCACAAATCCCAAACAGCGAAGCAATGGTCCAGTTGGTTAATGACTTGGTGAACTACGGCGCCAAACAGTTCTACTATTCTGACGAACAGTACAACGACGATGAAGAGGGCAATACGCTTTATTTTGCAGGCTCTGATGGCACACTTCATGAAGTCACCGACGCTTATTCCATTAACCAGCAGTTTGTTGCCATGCTGATGCACAGCAGCCCTATTTTCCGTCTCAACGGTGACGACGTAAAAGAGAAAAGCCCGAACACTGATATCGGTGAAGAGACCATATCTCTGCAAACCACTCTAACAGGCTACGCAGTTCACAACCTACTAGACAGTTTTGAAGATCATGAGTGGGTGCAAAACCTGCCAATGACAGCATCTTGCCAAGTGGTTTGGCAGCAGCAAATCCGAGAGACTGGCGTACGTAAAACGTTCTCAATTTCAAGCAAGAAAATTGAAGCGGCGTACCTGACGGAAGAGAATACTTACAACCTAAACTGCGATGATATGGACTCAATGGAGTTCGCCACTTCGGCAGAACGTTGGTTTAACCCGAGCTTAGGTCTGATTGAGCAAATCGAGCTGCTAAAAGTACAACAAGTACAAATCAATGAAGAGAAAGTGCTGCTAACAGCAATTGAAACAAAATAAGCCTGTACTCCACAAGTATCTCGCATCTCAATAAAAAAGGCTTTGTGGAGCACACCAAAGCCTTTATCTCGAACATCAATCTTAGGGGGTGACACCCGAGTTTATTCTTCTATCAATAAAATACGAGTTTCGTAAGGTCGTAATACTTGATGGTTTGACGCGACTGCACTCGCTGAGTTTTGATAGTTGGATAGCAAGTTTTTCGCTTTATTCATATCAAAACGCTCTGGCAGAACGCATTCCACCTCTTCAGCGTAGTAGTTGTTGATACACAGCAGCGTTTGTTTGTCGTTCTGGCGAGCGTAAGCAAAAATGCGTTGATGCTCTGGCAATAAATCTTCATAACGGCCATCGGTGATCACCGGAACCTGTTTACGTAGCTCAATCAAACGTTTGTAGAAGTAGAACACCGAGTTCAAATCAGCAACCGCTGCTTCTGCGTTGATTTCAGAGTAATTCTGCGCCACTTCAAGCCACGGTGTGCCTTCGGTAAAACCAGCGTGCTTTTGGCTATTCCATTGCATTGGCGTACGTGAGTTATCACGCGACTTCTGCGCCAAAATCGCCATCATCTCCTCGTGTGATACACCATCGCGGTTAACCATGATGTCGTACATGTTGGTGCTTTCTACGTCGCGGTACTGGCTGATCTCAGTGTAACCTGGGTTGGTCATGCCAATCTCTTCCCCTTGGTAAACATAAGGTGTGCCTTGCATCATGTGTACAGACGCCGCCAACATTTTGGCTGATTCGACGCGGTATTGTTTATCATCGCCTAAGCGGCTGACCACACGAGGTTGGTCGTGGTTACACCAGAACAGCGCCCCCCACCCTTTGCCATTTAAGCCCGTTTGCCAATGGTTGAAGATCTGCTTTAACTGAATGAAATCAAAAGGCGCTTTAGTCCATTTTTCACCATTCGGATAATCCACTTTCAGATGATGGAAGTTGAACACCATGGATAGCTCTTTGCCGTCTAGCGAAGAATATTGCTGGCAGTGCTCTAGTGTGGTGGAAGACATTTCTCCCACCGTCACGCTGCCGTACTTTTGAAACACGGCTTCGCTGATTTCTTGCAGATATTCGTGCACGCGAGGACCATCAGTATAGAAACGGCGGCCATCGCCAATATCATCGCTTGGGAAATCTTGTTGTTTAGAAATCAGGTTGATGACGTCGAGACGGAAACCATCCACGCCTTTGTCTGCCCAGAAGCTGATGACTTCTTTGACTTCTTCACGCACTACTGGGTTTTCCCAGTTCAGATCCGCCTGCTCTTTAGCAAACAGGTGCAAGTAGTACTGGCCTGTTTTTTCATCCAGCGCCCAAGCGTTGCCACCAAACTTTGATTGCCAGTTGTTTGGTTCAGCACCATCTACCGGATCTTTCCAGATGTAGTAATCACGGTAAGGGCTGTTTTTGTCCCCTAACGCCGATTGGAACCACTTGTGTTCTGTCGAAGTATGGTTGACCACGATGTCCATGATGATTCGAATGCCCAACTGATGAGCCTCTGCCAACAGGGTATCGAAATCTTGCATCGT
Organism: Vibrio sp. RM-41-2B; assembly: GCF_024744415.1. Lineage (NCBI taxonomy): Bacteria > Pseudomonadati > Pseudomonadota > Gammaproteobacteria > Vibrionales > Vibrionaceae > Vibrio > Vibrio sp. RM-41-2B. The sequence continues at coordinate 27,498 of NZ_JAMQWD010000032.1, forward strand.
GCCGAACTCGGGGTTGATCGCGTAGTAATCGGAGATGTCATAACCGTTATCAACCATTGGAGACTGATACACTGGCGTCAGCCAAATCGCATCCACACCGAGATGTTTTAGATAATCCAGTTTAGAAATGATCCCTTTAATATCGCCCGTGCCTTTACTGCCGCTGTCACAAAAGCTTTTTGGGTAAATTTGATAAATGGTTGCGGTTTTCCACCAGCTCTCATCATGCTTGGTCATAGCCATTTCTAACACTCACTTACCAGTAATCGGAAACTTAAAATTTGAAAAGAAAAATAGGAGGAGGCAGCCAAGTCACTGCCTCAAATTGAATTACGCGTTTGCCGCCTCAAGCTCACCTTTGGCTTGTGCACGCTTATAAAGAATTAATGTTAATGCGGCAGGTACCACCATCGCGACTAACATCGCCAGAGCAAAGATGCCCCAGAACTGCGGCTGGATAGATAAGATACCCGGCAAGCCGCCCACACCGATACCGTTCGCCATGACGCCCGCACTACCACAGATAGCAGCAGCACATGCACTACCGATCATCGCACTCAACATTGGGAACTTGTATTTCAAGTTGATGCCGTACATCGCCGGCTCTGTTACGCCAAGGTAGGCAGAAATCGCTGCTGGCACTGAGATTTCACGCTCATCCTGCTTTTTACTGATGATAATGATGCCAACCACTGCCGATGCTTGAGCAATGTTCGATAGTGCAATCAAAGGCCAAATCGGCGTGCCACCCAATTCTTGCATCAACTGCAAGTCAACGGCGTTGGTTGTGTGGTGGATACCTGTTATCACAAGTGGCGCGTATAAGAAGCCGAAGATGGTTGAACCAATCATCGCGAAGTCACCCGTCATGGCTACTTTTGCTGCGAAAGCAACGCCGTCACCCAACATACGACCGAATGGGCCAATGATAGAGTGCGCAAGAATCACAGACACAATGATAGAAACAAACGGTACTACTACTAGGTAAAGGTAAGATGGAATGATACGTTTTAAGCGTGTTTCGATAAACGCTAGTGCGATACCTGCTAACATCGCGGGAATCACCTGCGCTTGGTAACCGACTTTCTCAATCGCAAACAACCCAAAGTCCCACACTTCAGGTACTTGCTTACCAATCAGGTAGGCGTTCATTAACTGAGGCGAAACCAATGTCACGCCAAGCGTGATACCCAGAATCGGTGTACCGCCGAGCTTTTTCACGGTCGACCAACACACACCAACGGGTAGGAAGAAGAAAATTGCTTCACCAATTAACCATAGGAATGAATGAACAGTCGCCCAAAACTGACTGATTTCCGTTAGGGTTTGACCATCAAACATCTTGATGTCGCCAATCACATTACGGAAACCAAGAATCAAACCACCAGTAATGATCGCAGGCAACAGTGGTACAAAGATTTCTGCAAGGTGGGAAATACCACGCTCAACGATATTCATGTTTTGGCGAGCAGCATTCTTGGATTCGTCTTTGCTCGCTTCACTTTTACCGCTAAGCTCGATCAGTACTTTGTAAACCTCATCAACTTCAGTGCCGATGACGACTTGGAATTGACCTGCGTTGGTAAAGCAGCCCTTCACCATCGGTAATGCTTCTAACTGTTTCGTGTCTGCTTTGTCCGTATCGTTTAGAACAAAACGCAAGCGAGTTAAACAATGGCTTACACTGGCAATATTGTCCGGCCCCCCGACCAGCTCAATAAGACGCTCCACGTCTTTACGCGCAATCTTACTCATAACTTTGTCCACCCTGTATTGGATACATTCGATTCATCATTTTATTTTTATAAATGGGAACATTCCCACTTCTTGATTTTAATATTGCCATTCAAAGACAAAAAACAAAATGGGAACAGTCCCATTAATTGAGAATGATCACAGTATAATTTTAGAGCAAACCGTTGTAGTGTGGATTAGCGGCAAATAGGTTGTTGAGTGAAGTGAACGACTTCTTCATCGCCATTTAATTGATTAATCAGCATTTTAGCGGACTTTTCCCCCGCAAGGGTATAACCTGGATCGACACTAAATACTTTAGGGAAAAGGAAAGAAAGCAACTCGTTACCACCCACGCCTGTCACGACCACGTCTTCACGACCTAACTCTTGAAGACGCTTGATTACGCCCAATGCAATGGTATCGCTGGCACACACAATGGCTTGCGTGTCTGCTTTCAGAACGTGGTCCACCAGCTGATAAGCACTTTCATGGCTAAGCTTACCGGTTTGGAAGCAAGGCGTAAGTTGCTTGCGCTGACACCAAGCTTTGTAAGCATTTAAACGCGCTAAGCCTGTGGTTTTATCTTCGGGATCAACACCAATATAAGCAATGCGAGATAAAGATTGCTGCTCAAGGTGAGACAAAGCCATGTCTATCACGCCTTGGTTATCATAATTGATGGAAGAGACGTTATCGGTATCCATCGCAATCACCACAATGCGATTGCCCCACTCGGCTAAGGCTTGCTCATCGCACCCAGTAAAGCCAAATACAATCACGCCATCCACATTGCGACGCTTAAGCACACTCAAGTGCTCATTGGTTTTGTCGCGGTCAAACTGACTCTCCATGATCACCGCATCATAACCAGCGGAATACAACGCATTGAGCATTGTACCAACGGCGCGATTTTCTGATGGAGAGTCTAGACGGGAGATGATAACACCAATGACTTTTTGGCTACCGCCACGCATTGATTGCGCAGATTTGGACGGTACATAACCAGATTCACGAATGATTTGCTCTACTTTCTCTCGCGTTTGAGGTTTCACTTTTGGATCGTTAGTAAGCACACGGCTTACTGTTGATTTGCCAACGCCTGCCAATTTCGCGATATCAAGAATGGTGAGTTTTTTGCTCATAAGTGATCAAACTAGAATGGATGAATGCTTAGGTGACTGAACTTTAACAGTAATAAGAGAAAAGGGAAGCAAACGCTTCCCTTAAATATGCGAATTGTGCAGATTATTTCTTTAGATATGCAGGCACGTCAGCAACACTATCAAGCACAACCGTTGCCAATGCTTCACCTTGCTCGGTGATTGGCTTACCTGTGCGAACCAAAATCTTGGTGCCAACGCCCGCTGCTTCTGCTGCCATCATGTCTTCGGCTTTATCACCAATCATCACAGATTTTTCCATGTCGATTTTCAAGAAGTCGCGAGCAGAGATAAACATACCAGGCTTAGGCTTGCGGCAATCACAATCCTGCTTGTAATCCCCAATGCCATGCTCAGGGTGATGTGGACAGTAGTAGATACCATCAAACTCAACACCATGATCAACAAAGTTCCAGTCCATCCATTGAGTCAGAGACAAGAAACGGTCTTCACTGAATTTACCACGTGCGATGCCCGATTGATTCGTCACTAGCACTAAGAGGTAACCTTGATCTTTCAGCGCTTTCGTCGCTTCAAATACACCATCAATGTACTCAAAATCATGTTCGTCATGAACGTAGCCGTGGTCAACGTTTATCACGCCATCACGATCGATAAAAACAGCAGGTTTTGCCAAAACGTATTTCTCTATTAACTCGGTTTAATCAGATTATTACATACCTTATAAACTTCAACACTATCTAATTCATTCTAGGCCTCGACAAAACAGTTGATTTGTTGGGCAAGAATCGGTAATTCTGAGTGGGCTCTCCACTTATCTTCTCCTCGTAACTTACTCCTCATTCTCTTCAAAACAGAACATCTATACATTTAGACGTCTAGACGTAAAAATATCTATTGACTTCATTCTGGTTAACCCATAGCATCAACTGAGAAGTGAGATAAAGCTCAACATTAAGTTCTGTCAAAGGCCGTTTTTGACAGCGAAGTTCCCCGTATCTTTGGGCAGGTTGAAACATGATAGAAATAAAAAACGTTAATAAAGTGTTCTACCAAGGCAGTAAGGAAATCCTTGCCCTGAAAGACATTAACCTACACATCGCCAAGGGCACCATCTTCGGTGTTATCGGTTCATCTGGTGCTGGTAAAAGTACGCTGATCCGCTGCGTAAACATGTTAGAAGCACCAACATCTGGCTCCATCATCGTTGATGGCATTGATTTAACAAAACTCAGCAAAAAGCAGTTGGTCGAAACGCGCCGTAACATCGGCATGATCTTCCAGCATTTTAATCTGCTCTCGTCTCGTACTGTGTTTGATAACGTGGCGCTACCACTGGAACTGGCAGGCAAAGACAAATCGCAAATCACAACAAAAGTCACTGAGTTACTAAAACTTGTTGGCTTAGCCGACAAACACGAAAGCTATCCGTCCAACCTAAGTGGCGGCCAAAAACAACGTGTGGCGATTGCTCGCGCATTGGCATCCGATCCAAGCGTACTACTGTGTGACGAAGCCACTAGCGCACTGGATCCTGCAACAACTCAATCTATCCTTGAGCTATTGAAAGAGATCAACCGCAAACTCAACATCACGATTCTACTGATCACCCACGAAATGGAAGTGGTAAAAAGCATCTGTCACGAAGTGGCGATCATCGGTGGTGGTGAGTTGGTGGAGAAAGGCACCGTTGGCGATATTTTCGCGCACCCTAAAACGGAGCTGGCGCACCAATTCATTCGCTCAACGTTGGATCTATCCATTCCTGAAGATTACCAAGCACGTCTGCAAGCAGAGCGTGTTGAAGGCAGCTACCCATTAGTTCGCTTAGAGTTTACCGGCGCAACCGTCGATGCACCGCTAATGTCGCAAATTTCTCGTAAATACAATATTGATGTGAGTATTTTGAGCTCCGATCTTGATTACGCTGGCGGAGTGAAATTCGGCATGATGGTCGCAGAGCTATATGGTAACGAAGAAGATGACAACGCAGCATTGGAATACCTGCGTAAGCACAACGTAAAAGTAGAGGTACTTGGTTATGTCCTTTAATACAATTTCTGAATGGCTGAGTTTAAACAGCAAACTACTTTTAGGTGCAACGTGGGAAACGCTTTACATGGTTGCGGTTGCCGGATTAGTCGGCTTTGCCGTGGGTATTCCATTAGGCGTAATCCTCCATATTACTAAGAAAGGCGGCCTACTTGAAAACACCAAACTAAATAGCAGCTTAGGCGCTGTCGTTAACATTGGTCGTTCTGTGCCATTCCTCGTCCTGATGGTTGCGATTATTCCAGTGACAAAAATGCTAGTTGGAACCTTTATCGGTACAACCGCAGCAATCGTCCCACTGACTATTGGTGCCATTCCGTTTGTTGCACGTCTTATTGAAGGTGCTTTGTTAGAGGTACCAACAGGCTTGGTGGAAGCGGCACAATCAATGGGGGCGACACCAACACAGATCATCACAAAAGTTCTACTACCTGAAGCAATGCCGACTATTGTTAACTCAGTAACGATCACCTTAGTCACTCTCGTTAGCTACTCGGCCATGGCGGGTACGGTAGGCGGCGGCGGACTCGGCGACGTAGCCATCCGTTACGGTTTCCACCGCTACGATGTAACTATCATGGCTGTGACTGTCGTGATGCTGATTGTTCTAGTACAGATTATTCAGTCTATCGGTGACGCAGTGGTGCGCCGTGTAGACCACAGATAAGCATTGAAAATACAAATTATAAGGAGATAAAGATGAAATTTAGCCTTAAAGGTCTTTTGACTGTAGCAACGGCCGCTTCTGCTCTTGTTCTAGCGGGTTGTGGCGACAAAGAAGTAGACGTAAATAAAGTAAAAGTTGGCGTTATTGCTGGTGCTGAAGCACAAGTTGCCGAAGTTGCAGCTAAAGTAGCAAAAGAAAAGTACAACCTAGACGTTGAATTAGTAACATTTACCGATTACGTAACGCCAAATGCCGCTCTGGATGATGGTTCAGTAGACGCGAATGCGTTCCAACATAAACCATACCTAGATCAACAAGTGAAAGACCGCGGCTACAAACTGGCTATCGCGGGTAACTCATTCGTTTATCCGATTGCTGGTTACTCTAAGCAAGTGAAGTCAATCGATGAAATCCAAGATGGCGCACGCATCGCAGTTCCAAACGATCCAACGAACCTAGGTCGCTCACTACTGCTTCTTGAGCAACAAGGTTTGATTACGCTACGTGATGGCGTTGGTCTACTCGCTACAGTACGTGACATCGTAGGCAACCCTAAAAATATCGAAATCATTGAGTTAGAAGCGCCACAACTTCCACGTTCATTGGATGACGTAACGCTATCTATCATCAACACCACTTACGCAAGCTCTATCGACCTATCGCCAGAGCGTGACGGCGTGTTCGTTGAAGATAAAGACTCACCATACGTAAACCTAATTGTTGCTCGCGAAGAAAATGTTAATGCGCAAAACGTACAAAACTTCGTAAAAGCTTATCAAACGGAAGAAGTTTACGAAGCGGCAAAAGAGCTATTCAAAGGCGGCGTAGTGAAAGGTTGGTAATCCCACTTTTCTAAACCGTACTGAAAATAATAGTCTGAACATAAAAGGGCTGATGTGAAAACATCAGCCCTTTTTATTTCTCTATCTAACCATTTAACTAACCTCAATTAGTTACTTTAGGTGGTCCCAAGAGATATTCGACACGATTCGGCAGTCATCACACTTAAAGTGAAATATGTCATGTAGTGGCTCATCGAGTAGCCACTCTCCACCGCATTTTGGGCACTTGCGCGCTTTCTCGCTCTCCAGCGACTGACCGCCCACGCGATACTGGTAATAGTATGTTGGAACCTTGGTGATGTATTCGATACGACCTCGCAAATCCCAACCTCTGCGGAACAACACGCTGTCTACATCGCAAATCTCGTGCAGCGCCGCATGCTCTGCACGGCACCCGCCAGCCATTTGGATTTCATCGCACGCTTGCCATTCTGTCTGCCATTTGATGACGGCTTTATGGTCACCATTTAGCGTCGGCTCATTGCGATACAAAGGAATCGGCAACAACGTTTCCCCACTGCGCAATGGCGAACACGTATGAACATAAGTCGTGTACAACACTTGCCAGCTAGGTGTCTCTTCTTCGGCCGCTTGTTCTGAATTTAAATCACGGCCAAGCATACGCATTTTCGGTGCAAGCAAAGACGCGTCTGACAAACGGTTCATGCACACTTTGACAAAATCTGAGTGATAACGTGGATGCAAACTGTCTTGCTCTGGGCAAACGACACGAACATAAAACTCGCCATCTCCCATCACTATCGGGAATTCACGGCCTAGTACTTGGCCGTTGTAACGCAACGCATCCATCAAGCCATTAATGGCTTTGTCTACCGCGCTGACGGTGGTGTTATCAAAACACTCAAACTGCAACTCAACAACGTACATATTTAGACAGCGGCCTCTAACTTGCTCAAGAACTCAGCCAATGAATCCGCCAGCACATCGCGTTTAGACGTACCTAAACGCTCTAAAATCACATTACCGGTGAGGTTACAAATAGAGATTACATCCATTTCCTCATCTGTCGCCGCGATAAATACCGTTGGTTTAAGTTTCAGGCGACGTTGCGTCACCAAATGACCAAGAATATTTTCTTGTAGGCGCACAAAATCATCATCGCTCCACACTTGCAGCAGCGTCAACGAATTACCTTGCCAAGTTGCCTCCATATCGGCGCTGTATTGAGAACCATAAAAGGCTTTTACATCATCTTGCAGTGACAACTCAATCGCATTTTCCACATTAGTGAAATCGGCCATTTCATCACGTGCGACCGCTTTCCAAAGCACCTTTCCATCACGCTTCTCTTCGACACAAGGAGAAACAAGATCTGCAAGCTCTTCACTGCTTGGCAACTCATTATATTTAGCTTGCCAAGCTTGTTGGTAGCGCAGGCTGAACTCTTGTAGCGCCTGAGTAACGTTTTGGGTCATGAAGGTCTCCTCATTCCTTATTTATCAGATAGCCGTGTTTGCCGGATGGCAATTGACCAGCGGATTCAGTAAAATTCTCGCCATTCTAATCGAAAACGACCACAAAGTATGAGCAAATATTCTGACGCTAAAGAGCTTGCTGGCCTAACACTAGGTAAAAAGACCGAGTATGCGAACCAATACGACCCAAGCTTGCTGCAACCAGTTCCTCGTAGCCTAAACCGAGATGACCTTCAGTTAGGCGACAGCCTTCCTTTTATGGGCCACGACATTTGGACGCTGTACGAGCTATCTTGGTTAAATAGTAAAGGCTTACCACAAGTGGCCGTTGGCGAAGTATACATTCCAGCCACCAGTGCAAACTTGATTGAGTCGAAGTCTTTCAAACTGTACTTAAACAGCTACAACCAAACCCGTTTTTCAAGCTGGGAAGAAGTTGAAGAGCGTTTAACGCAAGACCTATCTGAATGTGCAGGTGAAAAGGTGTTGGTCGAGGTGAACCCGGTTACTCACTACACCAATCAGCCTATTGTGACAATGGAAGGCGAATGCATTGATGACCAAGACATTGACATCACCAGTTACGATTTTGATGCCGATTTGCTTGAAGGCGCAGCAGGTGAAGAGCAAGTGGAAGAAATCCTACATAGCCATCTATTGAAGTCAAACTGTTTAATCACTAACCAGCCTGACTGGGGCAGTGTAGAAATTCGCTACCAAGGTGCGAAAATAAATCGCGAGAAATTACTGCGTTACTTGGTATCTTTCCGCGAGCACAACGAATTTCACGAACAGTGTGTTGAGCGTATTTTTACTGATCTAATGAAATACTGCCAACCAAGCAAACTGACCGTATTCGCCCGCTACACGCGCCGTGGTGGCTTGGACATCAACCCGTACCGCTCAACGGAACAAGACAAGCCAGATCACAACCACCGCATGGCTCGTCAGTAATCGCGTTAGTGACAGAAATAAGTTCGGTAATCTAAAGGGTTACCGGACGTTTTTATTGTCCAAGCATGTTACTATATCAAATGGCTTCAACCTGCATTTAAGAGGCTTGTTGAGGTCTTTTACCGTTATCCGCCATATCTAAAAACAGTTCGAGGGAACGAAAGGATGTTTTGGGACAGTTCGCGTCTATTCAAGTTGATTGGCTTTCTTTGCTTGCTGTTTGTACAGCCGCTTCACGCGACCATTTTATCGTCCGCGTTACTCAACGAAGCACAACAATTGGCGGAAATAGAGCCATCACAAGCAAAACAAGCGGCAACCAACTACTTGTCACAACGTGAGCTAACGGAACGCAAAGAGAGTGACAGCCCTTCTGCGATGTCTCGTGACGAGACCGATCGTAGCGTTCGCACACCAAGCAGCACCATCGAAGCACACAAGATTATCGCTCAGGCAGACTACGCCATGGGTAACGTTCGTTCGGCTATCGAACACCTAAACAAAGCCGAGCGCTTAGCGCAAGAATATCAATTGCCGTACATGGACTTAGATCTCCAGCTGATGCGCAACCAAATGATTTGGATGTACGACAAAAACTATTCAAAAGCGGAAGATACGCTTAACCAAATTGAGCAGCAACTCGATGAAGCCGATGCGGTATTGCAACGTACCGACAGCGTCCGCTATCGATTAGTGATGCAAAGAGCGCTCCTCGCTTCACATAGTGGCGATCTGATTAAAGCGGAAAGTTTGTATTCTCAAGCCAAAACTATGCTTGAAGACAGCCGATCTGACTTAGCCTTGATCGACTATTACACAGCCGTCGGCGAGTTTTATCTGAATAGCAAGAAATACAATTTGGCTTTGTCGGAACTGCTTTACGGTTATTGGCAATCTATTGAGAGTGACAGTGGCGCAAGGTTAGCAAAAGTTAATCGCCTGTTGGCGAGACTCTTCCAAGAGCGTCGAGTTTACGACAAAGCGATCGAATACTTATCTCAAGCCGCAGACTTCTATGACTCCTACCCTAGCTCTCCCATCCTAGCGGATGTCCTTGAGCAAATGGGTGACATTTATTTTTACCAAGGCAAGTTTAACCTTGCCTTGGTGCACTACTTCAACGTGCTGGACCATGAAAGCACCAGTAAGAACATTAATCGGATCATTAAGATTCGCTTAAGCTTAGCGGCTACCTATCTGCAACTCTACAACTACGCGCTAGCTGAACAATACCTAGACCGTTCTAAAGAGCTTTTAGAATACACTGACATTCCTAAGCTTGAAGCAAAGGCTGCGTTGCTTCAGTCAGGCCTGGCTTATCATCAAAACGACAGTAAAAACGTCATTACCAATGCAAAGCTGGCGTTAGCACTTGCTGAAAAGTCACCTGAAAATAACAACTTCATTAAGCAGCAGTCTTACCGCTTACTCGGGCTTGGTTACGAGCAGGCAGGCGAATACCAACTTTCTCTGCAGGCTTATAAGAAATACACCAACCTTGTGCGTTTAGAGCAAAAACAGCTCAACCAAATCAGTGAGGATGCATTCCGCCAACAAAAAGAGTTTGCTGAACAAACCATCCACTATATCGGCCAATCGGAACGCCTTGAGCAAGTGGAAAGGGAACACCGCAAATTCCAGAAAATCTCATTCGCATTGTTTATTACTGTGTTGGTGATGTTTTTGTTCATTATGCGCCGCGGCGTGATCATGCAGCGCCAAGCAAGTGAAATCGAAAAACTGCGTAATGATCTCTTCACTCACTCTCGTTCCCGTTTACGTAACTTGCGTATGCTGAACGTAAAGCTGTCTCGCTCATTGAAAAAGTCGAGCGAAACTTTCGAGCAATGGCAAATGGGCGAATTGATCCACGAGCCACTTAACGATCGCCTGCGCTTTGTCATGATCGACTTGCCATTCCTACGAAGCATGTACGTCCACAACGGTTATAAAGCAGGTCTAGAGCTGGAGCGCGCATTTGGCGACTTTCTAGCGGAAAAGATAGAAAAGCCATCGCGTCTTTACCATTTCTCAGATGCAAACCTACTCTATATCGAGCCGAACGCTGACCGTGATGCATCTGCCGAAGTCATGTTCGAGAAATTCCAGACTTGGGTGGATGAGTTCGCTCAGCAGCACAACGTCAACCGCATTATTCGCATGGGCATCAGCGATTATCCGTTCTTACCACGAGCCTACACTGCAATTAACGACGAGGAATTACTCGATCTGTTGCTGCTTGCGACTCACATTGCGCGAGAAGTCAGCTTGAAGGATAAGCAAAGCCACTGGGTTTTCTTGAAAGCCATCGATAACGCACCCGCCGCGAGCTTTGCAACGGGTAACATAAGAACCGCCTGTCAGCATGCCATTAGCCAAGGCCTGATTAAGATCCATTCGTCCTACAAGAATGAGGACGACATCAAGAAAATATTAAAAAATGGATAATTAAACGCCTGTTAGACATAATAACTAATGACGCTATAACGTTTTTTGTTATTATCGGATAATTGTCAGTAGTACATGGACTTAACCGTAGTCACTTCATGGGAATCTTGGAATCCGATATTCAGTCGCAGCTTCATCAGCTGAGTTGTCAACTTGACCAACTCAGACTGACACATCGTGATACTTCACTCAAATTCAAACGTGAACAACAAGTTCTTAAACGCGTTGTGGCATCATTGTCTTCAGCTTGCCAGGGTTCGAATACCCAGGTATCCAATTACCTGTTTGAAATCCAACAAGAGCTGCAACATCAAAAAGATATCAGTACTCTTATCCCACGTTTAGCGGTATTAGAAAGAATGCTCAAACAGCAGTCGAAGACGATGGACAAACAGAACGGCTACCTAGACGAACAAATCAAACACAGTGGTGAAACACTCCAACGTGTCACAGGTTTACCTGCGCAGTTAAAACGTGAACTACGGAACTTAATGAATTTCTCAGAAGCTCATGCCAGCAATAAAGCCGATCAAGCCACTAAGCTACTGAGCATTTACGAACGCGCTCTGAAAATCATCACTTCCAACTCGCGTTTGCATCTCAGTGAGTTTGAGAATAATCCTGATAAGTCTCAACTTGAGTGCTTAGCCAGCGATCTACAACATACCATCACCGAGCTGGATTTTGAGGGAGAAACGGGAGATCGATTGCTCGATATTCGGGCTAAGCTGCTTCTTGGCGTGAGTGCAGAGTCTCTCATTGAGCTTACGCTCTCAACGCTGAAATTGGTTGTCGAAGCAACCAAGTTTGAGCGCGAAGCGTCTAGCCAATTCCTTGATCAGCTGAACACTTCTCTCGCAAATAACCTAAAAACCGTTCATCAGAACGTCGACCAACATCATACCTACTTTGAGCACCGCCAAGAGCTCAACACAGAAATGAACAGTCTGGTTGAATTGAGTCAACTTTCGCTCGACCAAGCTCAAGATCTAGCGGATGTAAAAAAAGAAATCGCCCCGTTACTTGCGAAAATGGCGTCGCTGACAGAGCGACTTAAAATGACGGAAGAACGAGAACAAGCGCTGCAAGAGCGTTTGAATTACAGTAAGAACCAGCTCGAAGCCGTGTTTGAAACCACCCAAGATCATCGTCGACGCTTAGATGACCAAGCTCAGCGCATGTTGCTAGACCCTCTGACTAAAGTCTATAACCGCACCGCATTTAATGACCGACTAGAGCTAGAGTATCGCCGTTGGATTCGCTCTCAACAGAACCTGCGTGTAGTGTTGTTTGACGTTGATAACTTCAAAGCGGTGAATGACAGCTATGGCTATACGGCTGGTGATAAAGCGTTGAAGATCATCGCTCGCACCATTAATAAACGCGTATCAGAAACTGAAACGGTAGCTCGCTTTGGTGGTGAAGAGTTTATTTTACTCGTTCCAGAACAATCTGAAGAATACACACTGGATCTCATTAAACATATCCAGCGTGATATTAGCCAATTACCATTTAAGTTTCGTGAGCAAAATATCATGATCACCCTAGCGGCTGTGTCGACCTCTTTTAAAGAGTCCGATACGCCAGAGTATGTACTCGATCGACTCGGCAAGATGCTTGCGGACGCTAAAAAACGTGGAACAAATCAACTTAACTGGAGCTAGATTTCGTACAAAAAGCGAACAAACAAACCAGAATTGGCGAAATTTACGCTTTATAACCACCCATTTTCAACGAGTTATCACATTTCTTCCCTTTCAGTCTGCTAAGCTGTAAAAACCCAAGTCACTTCAAGATGATGCATTTACAGAACGCGAATGTACCATCTTGAGGTTGCTTGGGAGTCAATAACCATAAAACCAAATCGGCCAACTGCCTTTCATCAAACCATACGTATAACCCAAAAAGGTGAGTTGGTACTTTCCCTCAAAATAATGCAACACAAGGAGGCGTTATGATTACCCATATAAGCCCCGCTGGTAGCATGGACTTGCTATCTCAATTAGAAGTAGAGCGCTTAAAAAACACGGCCTCGAGTGAACTTTATCAACTGTACCGCAACTGCACGTTAGCGGTGTTGAACTCCGGCAGTCATACCGATAACTCGAAAGAGCTGCTCGATAAACACCAGTCGTTTGATGTCAACGTAGTGCGCCGCGAGCGTGGTATTAAGCTTGAGCTGACTAACCCACCTGAGCACGCCTTTGTCGATGGCGAGATAATTAAAGGTATCCAAGAGCATCTGTTCTCCGTGTTACGCGATATTGTTTATGTCAATATGCATTTAGCAGACGCACAACGACTCAACCTGACGAACCCGATTCACATCACTAACCTCGTGTTCGGTATTCTGCGTAATGCCAGAGCACTCACACCAGGTATCGAGCCAAACCTCGTCGTGTGTTGGGGTGGTCACTCTATCAATGGCGTGGAATATCAATACACACGTGAAGTCGGTAACGAGCTTGGCTTGCGTGAACTTAATATCTGCACGGGTTGTGGCCCTGGTGCGATGGAAGGGCCAATGAAAGGTGCCGCTATCGGACATGCGAAGCAGCGTTATACTCAGCAACGTTATCTTGGTTTAACCGAACCTTCGATTATTGCAGCCGAGCCACCAAACCCAATCGTGAATGAGCTGGTTATCATGCCGGACATCGAAAAGCGTTTGGAAGCCTTTGTACGTATGGCGCATGGCATTGTGATTTTCCCTGGTGGTCCGGGCACTGCAGAAGAGTTGCTGTATATTCTTGGCATTATGATGCACCCAGACAACGCCGATCAGCCAATGCCTATCGTGTTAACTGGACCAAAAGAGAGTGAAGAGTACTTCCGCTCTATCGACGATTTTGTTCGCGATACACTTGGCGAAGAAGGTCAAAAGCATTACGAGATCGTCATTGACGATCCGGCAGAAGTGGCACGTATCATGAAGCGCTCCATGGACTCTGTACGCCTTCACCGAAAAGAAAAAGGCGATGCTTATAGCTTTAACTGGTCATTAAAAATCGAGCCTAACTTCCAGTTACCATTCGATCCAACTCATGAGTCGATGGAGCAATTGGATTTAAGCTTAGATCAAGAACCTCAAGTCTTAGCGGCCAACCTGCGTCAAGCCTTCTCCGGTATCGTGGCTGGTAACGTAAAAGCCGAAGGCATTCGAGAAATCGAACGTCGAGGCCCTTTCACTATTCACGGTGATCCTGTGCTAATGAAAAAGCTCGATAAGTTACTACAAGACTTTGTCGAACAACACCGAATGAAATTGCCTGGCGGTTCAGACTACGAACCGTGTTATCGTATCGCTCACCCAGAAATTGGTGGTCGATAGTCAGGCTAGCATTCGTTACACTAGGGGCATTACGCCCCTTTTTTATTGCTAAGTCATTATGTCTATTCATCTTGTTATTATTGATGCCCTAAACCTGATCCGCCGTGTGCACTCTGCACAACCGGATCCAACCGACATAGCAAGAACCATCACCACGACACAAAGAACCCTCACTCGCATTCTGTCAGAAGCCAACCCGACACACATCATCGCGGTTTTCGATCACCATGAACAAGACAGAGGGTGGCGAGCTGAGATTCTCCCAGACTATAAGCAAAATCGAAAACCAATGCCGGAACCACTGATGCAAGGTCTAGATGCGATTCAGCAAGCATGGTGGGAACAAGGTATTGATTCATTGCTTTCTGAAGGCGATGAAGCGGACGACTTGGTTGCTACTCTCGCGACGAAAGTGGCCAGTCATGGTGAAAAAGTCACCATCGTTTCTACGGATAAAGGCTACTGTCAGCTGCTTTCTCCTACCCTACAGATCCGTGATTACTTCCAACATCGTTGGTTAGATGAACCGTTTATCGAAAAAGAGTTCGGCGTAAAACCGAGCCAACTGGCCGATTATTGGGGGTTAACGGGGATCAGCTCTAGCCAAGTGCCGGGGGTTCCGGGCATTGGACCAAAAGCGGCGAAAGAGATTCTTACTCAGTTTGAGAATATTGAAGCAGCCTACGCCAGTGAAGACCTCGCACCGAAATACCGTAAAAAATTAGACGAGCACATTGAGTCTGCACGCTTATGTAAACGCGTCGCGGCTTTAAAGTGCGACATTGAACTCGGCTTTAACTTACAGGACATTCGCTTTACAGGACCAAATAAAGCGGAATAGTGTCTGATGATGGTTTCAAACCATAAAGCTCTCAGACAATAAAAAAAAGCGCCATTTGAAGGCGCTTTTTTCTATTCTCGGGACTATCCCCAAATGACTAGGAGATAGAATTAGTACGGCGAAATGTTCGATAGACACTGGATATGAATCGTGATTTCTTCACGATCATGATACAAATGCTTAGCTTGTAGTCTGAACTTTACCTTATTATCAATCAGGAACTGCTTCAGGTTTTCAAGGTCTTGCAGCACCTCGTCATAGCGGCCTTTCATTGGCAGCTTAAGGTTAAAGATTGCCTCTTTCGCCCAACCTTTTAACAGCCACTGGCCCATAAGGTGAGCAACACGAGCTGGCTTTTCTACCATGTCACAAACAATCCATGTTACGTTCTTACGGTCTGGTTCGAATTTAAAACCATCCACCATATGATGCTTGATCTGGCCGGTTTCCATCAAGCTGTCTGCCATCATGCCGTTATCGACACAGTGAACGAACATCGAGCGCTTCACCAGTTGGTACGTCCAACCGCCTGGACATGCCCCTAAATCGACCCCCCACATTCCTGGAGCCAAACGCTCATCCCACTCTTCACGTGGAATAAAGACGTGAAATGCTTCTTCCAGTTTAAGCGTTGAACGACTTGGGGCGTCTGTTGGGAACTTAAGGCGAGGAATACCCATGAAGAACTGAGAGTTATTGTCTGTGTAAGAATAGCCGACATAACAGTGGCCAGGCTCCACAAAACAAATGTGCAGTACTGGCTTCTTCGCGTTGTCTTTGTTCAACATTAGACCTTTACCGCGCAACGCTTGACGCATTGGGACAGTAAATTTACGGCAGAATTTCAGTAGCTCTTTCGCTTCATTCGTATCCGGAGTTTCAATTCTCAAATCCCCACAGCGAGGAAACGCTTCAATGTCTGCTAGCTCATTCAAAATTGGGCTAATGCGGTCATCACTTGGCAGCGATTGAAACTCAGCCGCTACCGCAAACATTTGGCGAGCGAAGATTAACGACTTAAAGTCCAAACCTCTCGCAAGTTTGTCCGCATCTCCATCTTGGTAACACTCGAAGACAACATAACCTGAGTTTCTCTTCACACGAGGGAAGCCATACACTTCCAACTGTGTCGCTTTGTCCTGAATTTCACCAGCACACTCTTTCTCAAAGCCAGAACGGCAATAGAGCATTAGTTGTTTCACTTGGAGACCTCTTTGATATTGAACGCAGCAAAAAAGAACAGACACCAAGCAATCATGAACAGCAATCCTCCCATTGGAGTAATCGGCCCAAACCACTTAATGCCTGTCAGCGCCAGTGCGTAAAGACTGCCGCTAAAACAAAAGATGCCGATGATAAAGCAAATCGCTGCAATGAAAAAATATTTTTGTGCTTTTTGTCCCAAATTCAATAGCAATAAAACCGCACAAAACACAATCGCCAGCGTGTGAATAAATTGGTACAACACTCCGGTCTCAAATACGCCAAGCAAATACGGAGCCAGCTGAGCTTTTAGCCCATGTGCAGCAAAGGCACCTAGAGCGACAGAAACCAGCCCAGACAGACCAGAAAATGAGAGTAACCACTTACTTTTCACGGTACACCCCTTTGATAAACGCCGCTAACTGCTCTACCGCGAGCTCGATGTTACCCGCCTC
Organism: Vibrio sp. RM-41-2B; assembly: GCF_024744415.1. Lineage (NCBI taxonomy): Bacteria > Pseudomonadati > Pseudomonadota > Gammaproteobacteria > Vibrionales > Vibrionaceae > Vibrio > Vibrio sp. RM-41-2B. The sequence continues at coordinate 44,585 of NZ_JAMQWD010000032.1, forward strand.
GGTATGGCCTGAGCTCTTGCGCGGTTTAAAGCTGTGGTCACCATCGGGTAAAAAACTCACCTTAACTTGCGATGAAAGGACAAAGTCATCGAACTCCTCACGCTTACCAAAGGTGTCTCGCTCCCCTTGTAGAATCAGCGTAGGTTTCTCAATAGTTGCTAAGTGCTCGCCTTTGTATTTCTCTGGTTTTCCCGGTGGGTGAAATGGAAACCCTAAACAGGCAATGCCCGCCACCAGCTCATTTTCAGCCAGTAAACTCGACATACGACCGCCCATTGACTTACCACCAATAACCACGGGAGAAGAAGTAAAGTGAGCGATCACTTCGCTGTATGCTTCGAGCAACTTTGGTGCGCGATCGGGCGGACGCTTTTTGCCATCTTCCGAACGTTTCACCATGTAAGGGAAATTAAAACGCACTACACGAATACCTTGCTCCACTAATCCTTTGGCGACAGCTGTCATGAAGTCATGCTCCATCCCCGCACCTGCGCCGTGAGCAAAAATAAACAGCGGTCCGTTTTCAGGTCCCTCAGCTATCCAGTGATTCATCCAATACTTCCTCTTGTTCTTTTCTCGCGGTTGCTAACATCCAGTCTCTAAACGTTGCGATTCGGCCCATATCTGCCTGCTGTTCATGACACACCACATAGAATGCATTCTTAGATATCAACACCTCGTCGAATGGTGCAATGAGTCGTCCGGCTTCCATTTCAGGTTTGGCGAGTACGTTGTTACCGAGCGCGACCCCCTGACCGTGCGCAGCAGCCTGTAGCACCATCGTTGAGTGACTAAAAATAGGACCGTGGTTTACGTTGATGCCTTCAATGTTGTAATGACGAGCAAACTGCTTCCAGTCTTTACGCGAAGTATCGTGTAACAAAGTATGTAATTTGAGGTCACTTAAAGATTCTAATGGTTTGTTACCCAAAAGTAATGAAGGTGAACAAAGTGGGATCAAAAACTCTTGGTACAATTTATCTGCTCGCAAACCTGGCCAGTTCCCACGGCCATAGTAGATCGCCACATCAACATCATCAGTCAGTGAGCCTTCATCCATATCTACGGCTTTAATACGTACATCGATATCGGGCTCTTGAGCATTAAAATCGGCCAAACGAGGTACAAGCCATTGGATAGCAAAACTCGGCGGTAGGCTAATCGTCAAGGCCCCTTTTTCGCTACGTTCCAACACCTTATCTGTCGCTTCCGCAATCGAGGTGAAAATATCTTTGATATCGAGAAAGTAACTTTGGCCTTCTTCTGTTAACAACAAAGAACGATTACGTCGACGGAAGAGCTTCAATGATAAGAACTCTTCAAGCGCTTTAATCTGGTGACTGACCGCGGCTTGAGTAACAAATAACTCTTCTGCTGCTCGTGTAAAACTGAGATGACGAGCAGCCGCTTCGAAGACTCGAAGCGAATTTAATGGAGGCAATCTGCGAGACATATGGGACCTCTAATAGGATTAGTTTTTTTAATCTGAAACATTATAAAATGTCCGTTGTCGAACAGCCAGATAAATTCTATATTTCACCCCGCAACACGGGCCTGAACGGCTTGATTTCTTTGGAAATCAATTGGCTTCGTTGTTGCGATGTTGTGTTTGCAAACTCGTATTTCGAGTTAGGTAGATTTCTACCATAATGTTTTGTCCACACTCCCTGTGACAAAACATATACTTCCTGTATTTATTTTTGACCTGTCTGTCAAATTTGTTACACCGCCTAAATTAGGCGGTGTTTTTTTATCTATCAAAAATCTCATCCGCATATCTGGCAGCAATATCACTTTATTACTCTTCTTTCGGATTAATTATCGTTATATCAACACAAAGTGTATGGCTTTGCGATAAGCCTCAACATTATGCTAAGTAATGGTTGTCTGTAACGCGATCAAAAACAAAAAAGGCGCAAATTGATGTCTCAATTTGCGCCTTTTAACGTATTTTATCAGTCAGCTATGGACGGTAAACTTTTACGTTGCTGAAGCCTTGCTCTTGCAAGTAAAGCGCTTGCAGACGGCTCATCACACCGCGGTCACAGTAAAGTAGGTATGTCTTAGACAGGTCTAAGTCACCAAACTGTGTACCCAGCTTGTAGAAAGGGATATGTTTCACATCCACACCTTCGATTTCGAGTGGGTTATCGTCTTCCTCTTCAGGACTACGAATATCTAGCACAACCGCGTGCTCTTCTACCGCTTGAACTTGCTCTACTTCTGGTGCAGCTTGCTCAGACTCTTTCGCAATATCACGAATGTCCATCATGCGAGCTTCTTGAACCACTTGCTCAAGGATACTAAAGTCGAATTTCTCTTCTTCAGCTTCTAGCTTGCCTTTCACCGCTTTCACGGTTGGCTTCTTAGAGATAACACCACAGTATTCTGGCATTGTCTTCGCGAAATCTTCTGTGCCGATTTCACGTGCTAGATTGATGATGTCTTCTTTATCCCAGTTGATAAGTGGACGCAGAATCAGCGTGTCAGTTACGTTATCGATGTGGCGTAGATTGGTTAGCGTTTGGCTCGATACTTGACCTAGTGCTTCACCTGTTACCAATGCTTCGATCTTCATCTTCTGAGCGATCATGCCTGCTGCACGCATAAACATACGCTTCAAGATCACGCCCATTTGGCCGTCATCGACTTTCTCTAGGATTTCCGCAACCACAGGCTCGAAATCAACTGAGATAAAACGTACTTTTGCTGAAGAACCGTATTTGTTCCATAGGTAGTGAGAAACCTGCTTAACGCCGATTTCGTGTGCTGGACCACCTAAGTTAAAGAAGCAGTAATGTACTTTTGAACCACGCTTGATATGAAGATAGCTTGAAACACCAGAATCGAAACCACCCGAGATCAGGCTTAACACGTCTTCTTGCGTACCCAGAGGGAAACCACCTAGGCCTTTATGACGAGACAATACTTGGTTTAGCTTGTCGTTCGAGACTTCTACCTTGATCGTCACGTCTGGGTTTCGTAGCTTAACACTAGCGCTTTCAATCGCTTGATTTAAACCACCGCCTACATAACGCTCTAGTTCAATGGAGGTAAAGTCATGCTTGCCACGACGCTTCGCACGTACAACAAAGGTTTTATTTTCGAGTGCAGCACGGTTGAGTTCTAGCACTTGCTCGAAGATATCGTGCAAGTCTTTAAATTCAGTTTGCTTCACTTCCAGTACGTGGTGAATGCCTGGTGTATGAGTCAAAACCTCAAGAACTTCAGCGTGGAATTCGTTACTCTCAGAGGTCACTTCAATGTGATCACGACGGTTAAATACCGCGACAGACTCCGTGCGGCTCTTAATGATGTTACGAATGTTGCACTCTAAAATCTTTGTGAAGCGCTTACGCACAGATTCACTTTTTACAAAAATTTCTGGATGGGGCTTTACAATAAATTTCATAGTCTAATTCGCAGGTTAGTTTCGCAATCAACAAAGAGTGACACTCAACTTCAATACTTCATACGCAGTAAAACCGCGTTTCAGTCACAAAAAGTAGTCTGAGCTCACTTTTAAGGCGCAAGATTATACACCCAAGCGGATTGGAAAAACAAAAAAAGCGAGCAATCTGCTCGCTTTCTTATCTCTTTACTGACTTAAAATTAAAGCCTAGTTATTGAATTACCGGCACTTCTTCACTGTAGAGAGGCTCGCCTTGCATAATGCTGATTTCAACCCGTCGGTTAAGCGCGCGATTTTCATCAGAATCATTCGGTAACAAGGGTTCCGTATCCGCCATGCCTCGTACTCTTAAACGTTGATGAGAGAAGCCTCTCACTTTCTCCATCTCTTGCGCGACTGATACTGCACGCTGAGAAGAGAGATCCCAGTTAGAACGATAAAGTTCCGAGTCTAGCGGTCGATTGTCTGTATGGCCAGATACTCGAACAATGCCTGGCACGTCTTTTACTAGCTCTGCAATCTGACGAACTAAAGGACGAAACTTAGGCTGCAAGAAGGCCGAACCTTCTGGGAATGCACCTTTTTCACGCATACGTATAACAATCTGCTGACCGAGGTTTTCAACTTCAATGGCGCCTTGTTCAATCTCTCGCTCTAAGGCTTTCTTGATGCTTTCCATCAAGGTTTCCATCTCTTGCGACATCTCTTTAGATTGCTGTTGCTGCATGTCCGCTTCGGCAGATTCATTGTTTTGAGTTGACGTTTCTGGCGATTGCCCACCCGTTAACTTGCCTTCATCACGTTTTGTGCCACCAGCTCGATCAGACTCCCCTTCATGAAATTCGAGCGTCTGCTGAGTGATGTCCATGGTTTGCTGCATGATGACATCAATCGGAGTTGGTTCCGGCCGACCCGGTCGAAACTCTTGGGCAATAATGCTAGTACCTTTGGGAATGTCTTTCACTTCAAGCTGATTTTGCACACCGAAGGCAAATTTCATTGATCCTGCAATTTGTTTGAACTTCAGTACATCCATCTCAGAAAACGAGAGCAGAAGAACAAAGAAACACATCAGTAGCGACATCAAATCTGCAAATGTCCCCATCCATAACGGGAGGCCAGGTGGCGGACAATCGCATTTGTTATCTTCATCATCCATCACGACTCTCCAAGTTACTCGTCAATCTCAAGGGCACGTTTACCTTCATTGAGGTAGTTCTTCAAGTAACTATCGATCACTCGCGGGTTTTGGCCATCTTGAATCGCTAATACGCCATCCATGATCAAACGGCGATTTAGCGTTTCTTGGTCACGGCGAAGAGAAAGCTTATCCGCAATAGGGAAAAACACCATATTGGACAGGATCGCGCCATACAATGTGGTCAAGAGTGCAACGGCCATTGCTGGTCCAATCGCTTTAGGGTCATCCATGTTTGAAAGCATCGCAACAAGACCAACCAAGGTACCAATCATTCCCATCGCAGGAGCAACGTCGCCAAAGGCGCGAAATACACCAGTACCTTGCGTATGTCGTTCATCTGTAAGCGCGATGTCTTTTTTGAGTGCCGCTCTCACAACGTCGGCATCATGGCCATCAACCAGTAGATCAATGCCTTTCTGCATGAATGTGTTGTTTATTTCCATCTCTTCAAGAGCAAGAAAACCACCTTTACGCGCCGCGTCGGCCATTTCCACAATTTTTGCGATCAGGTCTTCGGGTTCATCCGCTTTAAACATGAAGGCTTTGCCAGCAATCTTTGTCGCACCAAAAAACTGTCCCATTGTGAACTTCATCAACACGACGAATATTGAGCCACCAACGACAATAAGGATCGACGTGACATCGACAAACATGCCGATGCTGCCACCAAGCACCATCGCCATAATGACGAATGCAAAACCACCAATCAAACCTAATAGGGTTGCTAAATCCACAAAGCACTCCTCACGCTATACTCAAATACTGCCATTGGGCGGATTATTACCTGTATCGACAACTCGCGCAGAATTTTTAGAAAAATCTTAGCTAATGGATCACAAATTACACCTAACAACCTCAACCAAAATATGGGGTTTCACCGCTTAGACTCGTTGAACGCTAATTTTGTGACAATTATATAAGGTTAAATTTGACCAAGTTACTAGGCTAAGGTAACTTTCGTGCATCTTACCCGAGGCTTGATTAAGGCAGAAAAAAGATGGCGGTCAAGAAACCAGAAAACATGACCTTTGAAGCAACCATTGAAGAGCTTGATAGCTTGGTTGATCAATTAGAAAATGGCGATCTTGCTCTAGATGATGCCCTGCGTAAGTTTGAACGAGGCATTGCCTTAGCTCGTGCAGGCCAAACTAAATTAAGCGACGCCGAACAGCGCGTGAGCATTCTTCTTAGTGAAGATGATGAAGCACCACTGAGTGACTTCAAACCAGATTCAGAATAACAATCAGTAGTGAGCAATGTGATGCAACAGACATTGACGTCTTTTCAACAAAGAAACAATCAGCAATTGAATTTGTGGCTCGATCAGCTTCCATATCAAGAGCAGCCATTGATTCAAGCAATGAAATACGGCCTTTTGCTAGGTGGAAAACGCGTTCGCCCTTTTCTTGTTTACATCACAGGTCAAATGCTCGGCTGTAAACCTGAAGACTTAGACACCCCCGCCGCTGCTATCGAATGTATACATGCCTACTCACTCATTCATGATGATCTGCCAGCCATGGACGATGATGAACTGCGTCGAGGTCAACCAACTTGTCATATTAAGTTTGATGAAGCAACCGCAATACTGACAGGTGACGCACTACAAACTCTTGCCTTCACTATTATTGCTGATGGTCAATTAAGCCCGGCGGCTGAAGCTCAACGCATCAACATGATCAAAGCCTTAGCGCATTCCTCTGGTGCCAGCGGCATGTGTGTAGGGCAAGCCTTAGATTTAGGCGCGGAAAATCGCCAAGTTTCTCTTGAAGAAATGGAAGAGATACACCGTAAAAAAACCGGAGCTCTGATTGATTGTGCGGTAAAATTAGGTGCATTAGCTGCTGGTGAGAAAGGTATCGAGGTTCTACCTCACTTGGAGCGCTACTCAAAAGCAATTGGTTTGGCGTTTCAGGTTCAAGACGATATTCTTGATATCATCAGTGACACAGAAACACTGGGTAAGCCTCAAGGTTCCGACCAAGGTCTGAATAAGAGCACTTATCCTTCCCTGCTGGGTTTAGAGGGAGCCATAGAGAAAGCTCACACTCTGTTACAGGAAGCACTTCAAGCATTGGAAGCTATCCCATACAATACTCAGTTACTCGAAGAGTTCGCCCGATATGTCATCGAGCGCAAAAATTAACACTATAAGCGCGCATTTATATGACTCTTGATATTTCAAAGTACCCAACACTGGCGTTAGCAAATACACCGGAAGAATTACGTCTTCTTCCGAAAGAAACATTACCAAATCTGTGTGATGAACTGCGAACGTATCTGCTAAATTCAGTGAGCCAATCTAGCGGACACTTAGCGTCTGGCTTAGGCACCGTAGAGCTAACTGTCGCTCTGCATTATGTTTACAACACCCCTATCGACAAATTGATCTGGGATGTTGGTCATCAGGCTTACCCGCACAAAATCCTCACCGGACGTCGCGATAAAATGCCAACAATTCGCCAAAAGGATGGTCTACACCCTTTCCCTTGGCGTGAAGAAAGTGAATATGACACCTTATCTGTCGGCCACTCTTCGACATCGATTAGTGCAGGTCTTGGCATGGCCATCAGCGCACAAAAAGAAGGTAAAGGTCGTAAAATCGTCAGTGTGATTGGTGATGGCGCAATTACAGCAGGCATGGCATTCGAAGCCATGAACCACGCTGGCGACGTTCATCCTGATATGTTGGTGATTCTGAACGACAACGAAATGTCGATTTCAGAAAACGTCGGCGCCCTGAATAACCACCTTGCGAAAGTACTTTCTGGCAGCTTGTACACTTCTATCCGTGAAGGCGGTAAAAAAGTGTTGTCTGGTGTTCCACCTATTAAAGAGTTGGTTCGCCGTACGGAAGAGCACCTAAAAGGCATGGTAGTGCCAGGCACTCTGTTTGAAGAGTTCGGCTTTAATTACATTGGCCCGATTGATGGACACGACGTCAATGAACTCGTCAAAACGCTAAAAAACATGCGTGAGCTCAAAGGCCCTCAATTCCTGCACATCATGACCAAGAAAGGCAAAGGTTATGAGCCTGCCGAGAAAGATCCTATCGGCTACCACGGTGTTCCTAAATTTGATCCAACGCATAACTGTCTACCGAAAAGCAGTGGCGGTAAGCCAACTTACTCAAAGATCTTCGGTGACTTTTTATGTGACATGGCGGCCCAAGATCCTAAGCTAATGGCAATTACGCCAGCAATGCGCGAAGGCTCGGGTATGGTTCGTTTCTCAAAAGAGTACCCAGACCAATACTTTGATGTGGCGATTGCTGAGCAGCACGCAGTGACACTGGCAACAGGCATGGCAATTGCGGGCGATCATCCAATCGTTGCTATCTATTCGACTTTCTTGCAACGTGGTTATGACCAATTGATCCACGACATCGCGATCATGGACTTACCAGTGATGTTTGCGATCGACCGCGCAGGTCTCGTTGGCGCAGATGGTCAAACTCACCAAGGCGCATTCGATCTAAGCTTTATGCGCTGTATTCCGAACATGGTGATCATGGCGCCAAGTGACGAAAACGAATGTCGACAAATGCTTTACACTGGCCATAAACATACTGGCCCTAGTGCGGTTCGATACCCTCGTGGTAGCGGGATGGGCGTAGAAATCGAAACTGAGTTTACGGCTTTAGAAATCGGTAAAGGACGCATGGTTCGACAAGGTGAAAAAGTTGCTATTCTGAACTTTGGTACTTTCTTGGGTAACGCGCTAGAAGCGGCAGAATACCTTAACGCCACTGTTGCTGATATGCGCTTTGTGAAGCCGCTCGATGAGGCATTGATTCGTCAACTAGCCGCAGATCATGACGTGCTCGTGACGTTAGAAGAAAATGTTATCGCGGGTGGTGCTGGTGCTGGTGTTGTTGAGTTCATGATGAAAGATAAAATCATTAAACCTGTGTTGAACCTAGGTTTACCAGATGAGTTTATTCATCAAGGAACACAAGATGAACTGCATGAAGAGCTTGGTCTCGATGCAAAAGGGATTGAAAAATCCATCTTGGATTATTTAGCAAAATAGAATTTAAAAAGGGATGCTCATGGCATCCCTTTTTTATGTCCAACGTTTAATTCATCCAGCCTGCGTATTTTGCGACTAGAAACAGGGCAACACCGGCCATAATTCCCGCCACGATATCATCAACCATAATACCCAGCCCACCGTGAACTCGCTTATCTAGCCACCCAATTGGCCAAGGTTTTACCATATCGAAAAAACGAAACAAGATGAAGCCAGTGATCAACCACTTCCATTCAGTGAGTGGAATATTCAGTGCAGGTACAATGCTCATCGTAATCCAAAAACCCGCAAACTCATCCCATACGATTGAACCATGATCATGTACTTTCATGTCTGCAGAGGTCACTTGGCATATTTGAATGCCGATCACACACGAAATCAGAACAACAATGACATACGCCGTAAATGGTAATTGTGCCAACAACAAAAATAAAGGCACGGCCGCCAGTGTGCCCATTGTTCCAGGGATAAACGGGGATAATCCACTGCCAAAACCCGTCGCCAATAGATGCCACGGGTTCTTTAATGAAATCAGAGAAAGAGGGTTGGTCATATCCTTAAACCTATACTGCTAGTTTGGTTTCAATCGTCATGCCTGCGAGTTACTCAATAGTAACAGGCTCTTGGCTAGAGCTTAGCTCAGATCATTTAAAGTGGTCGAAGCCACTTAAGTCCCAATCAAGTGGTTGATTGTTATCATGCAGCTCGAAGGTTCCATTTGGTCGGATTTGACCAATACATGTGACCTTACATCCAGTATGAGATAAAGCACTTTGTAACGAGCCTCGATTTTGCTCCGGCACGGTAAAACACAACTCGTATTCTTCGCCACTTGCTAAAGCATACTGCTGCGCGCTGATCTTATCATCTAAAAACTGGACTAATTCTGAAGAGATCGGTAACTGAGAGACATCAATACTCACCCCAACCTGAGATCGCTGTAAAATGTGCTTAATATCAGAGATTAAACCATCTGAGATATCAATCGCCGACGAAGCTAAGCCAACAAGAGCTTGTCCAGCAAGCACACGCGGAGAACTAAGGTAATGAGCTCGCTCTAATGCTTCCGCGCCGGCTCTGCTGCGCAGAGAGTCATCTAGAATCACATCCAAGCCAGCTTTTGCATCGCCAAGGTTTCCCGTTACGTATACCCAATCCCCAGGCTTTGCGCCGGATCGCGTGAGCGCTTTGTCTTCAGGTACAAAACCTTGCACCGTTAGTGTCAGACACAATGGCCCTTTGGTGGTATCACCGCCTATTAACTGAATACCATAGTAATCTGCCAGTTCGAAAAATGCATCACAGAAAGGTGCAAGCCATTCTTCATCTGGCTCAGGCATCGTTAATGCAAAGCTCACCCACGCAGGCGTTGCGCCCATCGCAGCCAAATCACTGATGTTAGAAGCCAATGCTTTGTGTGCGACCCATGCTGGGTTCGCGTCGGCTAAGAAATGCGTTCCAGCTACCAATGTATCCGTGCTAATCGCAATCTGAACATTAGCTGGCGCTTTGACCAAAGCGCAATCATCACCAGCGGCTAGATGGACATCTTTACGTTGGCTCTGACGACCGACGAAGTACTTGTCTATCAGATTAAATTCACCAGACATAATTCACTTACTTTTTGATGTAAAAGCTTTTGATACAAAAAAGGTCAGCATGTGCTGACCTTTTCATTGAAGAAATCGTTATTTCTTACGAATGTGAGGTGCTGCTTTATCAAGTACACCGTTCACAAACTTGTGGCTATCTTCTGCTGCGAAGACTTTTGCAAGTTCAATCGCTTCATTGATAACAACTTTGTAAGGAACATCTTCGCGACGAGTCATCTCGTACATAGCAAGGCGAAGAAGAGCAAGTTCCATCATATCTAAATCCTGCATAGGACGAGAGATGTATGGACGAATTTTGCTATCTAGCTCAGCGTGGCTAAGTACAACACCGCTTAATAGTTCCCGGAAGTAAGCTACGTCTGTCTCTGGAGCAGCAAGCGCTGGCTCAGATGCATGAAGTTCTTCTTCATCGTATTTGTCGCCAGACAAAAACTGTTCTTCAATCTTGGCAACATTCTCTTTAGTAATTTGCCATGAGTAGATCGCCTGTAAAGCGAATTGACGTGCGTTACGACGTGCGGCTGGTTTCACACTGGCCCCCATTAGGAATCAATTTCAGATAGTACATTAATCATTTCAAGTGCGCTTAGTGCAGCCTCTGCACCTTTATTACCAGCCTTGGTTCCTGCGCGTTCAATCGCTTGATCGATCGTATCAACAGTCAAAACACCAAATGCTACTGGAATGCTGAATTCCATAGACACTTGTGCTAGACCTTTGTTCATTTCACTACAAACATAGTCAAAGTGAGGCGTTCCACCGCGAATAACAGACCCTAGAGAAACAATAGCGTCGAATTTGCCAGTTTTAGCAACACGCTGAGCTACTAGAGGTAGTTCTACGGCACCTGGACAACGCACAACCGTGATGTTGTCTTCGCTTACTTGTCCGTGACGCTTTAGTGTATCGATCGCACCAGAAAGTAGGCTTTCGTTAATAAAACTGTTGAAACGAGAAATAACGATAGCAATTTTTGCATTTGGCGCTGGGAAGCCACCCTCGATCACTTTCATAAGCTTTCCTTTAACTCTATTTATAAGTGAAATATGTTCATCAAGTGAGAATCGCCGGATTCTAGCACAAATTTGTGAGCAATATCTAATGGAAATTGGAGGCAAATTACCGGTTCCTAGCCATTGACGAATTGAGTGCGTAAAAGACTAGGAACTTATTGTTCGGTTGTTACTCGCAGACGTACTCAACAACGTTCAGACCAAAACCACCTAACGCGTGGTACTTTTTGTTGGTCGATGACAGAAGGCGCATATCATGTACACCGAGATCCGCAAGAATCTGTGAACCAACGCCAACACGGCGAGACGTGCCTTGTTTTTTAGCAAGCGTTGGTGCTTCACCTTTGTCTTGCGCTTCAAACATCTTCACCCGATGAATAAGTAGATCGGTCGAATCTTCATGGCCAAGAACAACCAGCACACCACCTTCTTCACCAATGCGTTTCATTGCCTTGTCTAATGTCCAACTGCGCTCTGCGTTGCGATCGCTACGTAATAAATCAGTAAAGACATCTTGGAGGTGAACGCGAACCAATGGCGCTTTTTCTTTCAAATCGCCCTTGCACATTGCGTAGTGCACTTGGTTATCAATGGTGTCCTTGTACGTGACTAACGTGAACTCGCCAAACTCTGTCGGTAACTTGCACTCTGCCACACGTTCAATCGTTGTCTCAGTGTTATTGCGGTACTCAATTAGGTCGGCAATAGTGCCCAATTTAATACCGTGCTTCTCTGCAAAGATCTCTAGATCAGGGCGACGAGCCATGGTGCCGTCGTCATTTAAGATCTCAACAATAACCGATGCTGGCTCTAAACCAGCAAGGCGAGCCAAATCACAGCCAGCTTCAGTGTGACCTGCGCGAGTCAGTACACCGCCGTCTTGAGCTGCGAGAGGGAAGATATGACCAGGCTGCACCAAATCCGCAGCTTTGGCGTTTGGCGCAACTGCCGCTTGAACCGTACGTGCGCGATCCGCGGCTGAAATACCCGTCGTTACTCCTTCTGCCGCCTCAATAGAAACGGTAAAGTTGGTTGTGTATTGCGCATTATTGTCTTGCACCATTGGTGGCAGACCTAGGCTTTCGCAACGATCTTTGGTCATGGTTAAACAAATCAGGCCACGGCCATAGGTTGCCATAAAGTTGATGGCTTCCGGCGTAATATGCTCGGCAGCCATGATCAAGTCACCTTCATTCTCGCGGTCTTCATCATCCATTAGGATGACCATTTTGCCTGCGCGAATATCATCAATAATTTCTTGTGGCGTACTGATTGGCATAGTCTGTTTTCCCGTTATTCTAAATTTGTTATTGCGGCAGCAATGAAAAAATCATGTTGCAGTGAATGCTGGTGAGGTCAATAGTTTGAGCTTTGCACCAAGCAAGTCAATGAATCTCGCGGTGTTCTGTGAGTCTGCTCTTTATCGCATGCCTCACGCAGCCACTCCCAAGACTTATGCAAAACCGTTTTGCTGTAAAAAGTCCATCGAAATACGAGACTCGACCTTATCTTCTTGCTGTCCTTGCAGTAAACGCTCCATATAACGAGCAAGTACATCAACTTCTAAGTTTACTTTACGTCCCACTTGAAACTGGTCAATCGTAGTTTCTTCACTCGTATGAGGAACGATCGTCAGCTTAAAAGCATTTTTACGTAAGTCGTTGACAGTTAGGCTAATACCATCAACGGTAATCGAGCCTTTCTCTGCGACGTACTTGCTAATTTCCGCAGGCATTGCAACCCAAAACTCTATCGCGCGGCCAACTAAATTGCGTTCGACAATTTCACCAACCCCATCGACATGACCTGAAACGATATGTCCACCCAATCGCGTTGTTGGTAACATGGCTTTTTCTAGATTCACCTTATCGCCCACTTGGTATTCAGCAAACCCAGTTTTCTTCAAGGTTTCTAATGACAGATCAGCACTGTAATAGTGGCTTCCGAAGTCAACTACCGTTAAGCAAACACCATTGGTCGCAATGCTATCGCCTAACTTAACGTCTGACATATCAAGCGTACCAGTTTCAACCGTGACGGTGATGTCTTCACCCTTCGGCGTAATCGCAGCTAACTTGCCAACTGCTTCTACTATTCCTGTAAACATACTATTTCTTATCTAAGTTCTTTACGTTTGATGGTGGCGGTGATACGAATGTCTACCCCGACCATACGAACGTCTGTAATGTTTAAATCAATGACGTCAGCCATAGCGCTTAATCCTAAAGCACCGATAAGCCCCCGACCATCGCTGCCCATGAGTTTTGGCGCAAGGTAAACAATGAGCTCATCTACAAGATTAGCCTTTATCATCGCACTCGCTAGCGTGGCTCCAGCTTCAACCCATAAGTGATTGATGTGGTGCTCATCCGAGATACGCTTTAATGTTGTTGATAAGTCAATGTGGTCAGCGCTGTCCAATTGAGGGATACATTCTCCATCTGGGCTAACAATAACTCGCTCTCCATCGGTGTGGAACAGCTTGAGCGCATCCGTTAAATGGTTCTGACGGTCTAAGATTACACGTACTGGTTGACGAAGTTCTTCTCGTAAATACTGCGCTTGAACACTGGTAGGTAAGTCATCCCAACGCACATTGAGTGACGCATTATCATCAATCACCGTTTTGCTAGTAGAAAGAATGCCACCACTCATTGCTCGATAACGCTGCACATCTTGGCGGGCCGCTGGGGAGGTGATCCATTGGCTCTGCCCATTACTGAGCGCGCTTTGCCCATCCAAGCTGGCTGCCATTTTTAATTGAACAAACGGCATGCCTGTACGCATGTACTTTATAAAACCAGGGTTAAGGGCAAGGGCATCTTGCTCTAACAAGCCGACTTGTACTTCAACTCCGGCATCACGCAACATCTGGATACCCCGCCCCGCAACTTTAGGGTTTGGGTCTACCATTGCGCAAACCACACGTGCCACTTTGGCTTTAATTAGCCCTTCAGCACATGGCGGCGTACGGCCGTAATGAGAGCAAGGTTCGAGCGTCACATAAGCGGTTGCACCAACTGCTTTTTCACCCGCCATGCGCATCGCGTGCACTTCGGCATGCGGCTCACCAGCGCGGTGGTGATAGCCCTCACCAACAATTTCTTCATCACGAACGATGACGCACCCCACATTTGGATTTGGTGCGGTGGTATAAATGCCACGTCTCGCTAACTTAATAGCTCGTGACATCATGGCGAAATCTAAATCAGAAAACGCTCTTTCAGGAGTGTGTTGAGTCATGAGCTACTCAGTCTTCTAGGCGGGCAATCTCTTCGCCAAACTCGCGAATGTCTTCAAAGCTGCGGTAAACTGAGGCGAAACGGATATAAGCGACCTTGTCGAGCTCTTTGAGTTGGTCCATGACTAAATTACCAATCATTTCACTCGGAACCTCTCGCTCACCCGTCGCACGCAGTTGTGATTTGATCATACTGATCGCTAACTCTATAGAATCAGCACTCACTGGGCGTTTCTCTAAAGCGCGTTGAATACCGCCAACCATTTTATCTTCATCAAATGGTTCACGGTTACCATTCGATTTGATCACTTTAGGCATCACTAACTCTGCGCTTTCAAACGTAGTGAAACGCTCGCTACACGCCAAGCACTGACGGCGACGTCGAACTTGATGGCCATCAGCCACTAAACGGGAATCAATAACTTTGGTATCGTTCTCGGAACAAAAAGGACAATGCATATCACCTCCATATCTATACCCAAATAACCTCATGAGCAATCACGGCTAACCACGCGTTCATGGTTATACGGACTCTATTAAAGCTATTTGGGTATAACGCTTTCAAACCGAAATAAAAGCTCATGTAGTGTAGCGGAATTGGTATGTTAGACAAAACAAAAAGGGGCCCAAAGGCCCCTTTTTCACTCAAGATCTCGTTGAATGTGTTAACTGCGTGCTAAGTAATTCGCTTTACCAACCCACTTGTAGCTAGTTAGCTCTTCTAAGCCCATTGGACCACGGGCATGTAGCTTTTGCGTGGATACTGCGACTTCTGCGCCAAGGCCAAATTGCGCACCGTCTGTAAAGCGCGTTGAAGCATTCACATAAACCGCCGCGGAACCAGCAGAATTAATGAACAGTTCTGAGTTTTCCAAACTATTGGTCATGATCGCATCTGAGTGGCTCGCGTTATGAACACGCATATGATCAATTGCATCTTTCACATCAGACACAACTTTTACACCAAGGGTGTAGCTCAACCATTCCGTATCAAAGTCACCTTCAACAGCATCGCGAACTTGTTTCGCTTGCTCCATGAGTTCTTTTGCTTTTGGCTCTGCCACGAACGTCACTTTATCGTTCATGCGCTCTACGATCATTGGTAGGAATTGTGCTGCAATTTTTTCATGCACGAGCAGCGTATCTAGTGAGTTACACGCAGATGGACGTTGAACTTTAGAGTTCTCAACCACATTCAGGGATTTCTCTAGATCAGCGGATTCGTCGACAAAGATATGGCTAATACCAAAGCCGCCAATAATCACCGGAATCGTGCTGTTTTCTTTACACATTTTGTGTAGGCTAGCACCACCGCGTGGAATGATCATGTCGACGTAATCGTCCAGTTTAAGCAGTTGAGAGACTAGCTCACGATCTGGCTTTTCAATGTACTGAACCGAAGCGGCAGGAAGGTTCGCCTTTGCTAGCGCAGACTGAATAACCTTTACCAATTCCATATTCGAGAAAAATGTCTCTTTGCCGCCACGCAAAATGCTTGCGTTGCCGGTTTTCAAGCACAGCGCCGCAATATCAATAGTCACGTTAGGACGCGCTTCATAAATTACGCCCACAACACCCAGTGGTACGCGGCGGCGAGACAATGACATCCCATTTTCCAGTACCTTACTGTCGATTTCGCTGCCTACAGGATCGTTCAAGCTAATGACGTTGCGAACATCATTCGCAATTGCAGTCAATCGTTCTTCATTCAGCAAAAGGCGATCAAGCAGTGCGTCGGTTAAACCCGCTTCACGGCCAAGTTCGATGTCTTTAGCGTTTGCCGCCAAAATAGCAACGGAGTTTGCTTCTAGCTCATCAGCAATGATGGCTAATGCTTGGTTCTTCTGCGCAGTTGACGCTGTCGCTAATTCGAAAGCTGCATCTTTAGCAGCTTTACCCATATTCGTTAAATCCACTTTGCTTCCCTCTAATTCTATTCCTGAATGACAACCAAATCATCGCGATGAATCACCTCAGAGCCATAATCATGACCCAAAATAGAGATGATATCTTTACTGTGCTTACCAGTAATTTTAGTTAGGTCATCACTTGAGTAGGCGCTAATGCCACGAGCCACCAACTTACCGTGAGAATTTGTTATACGCGCCACTTCGCCTCGTGCAAAGTCACCACTTACTTTGATTACCCCTTTAGCAAGTAAGCTACTGCCCTTACCGACCACTGCATTTACCGCACCATCATCAATAATGATGTCGCCCGATGCCGCAGGTCCCGCCAGAATCCAGCGTTTACGGTTTTCTAAAGCTTCAGCGCAAGGTAGGAAGCGTGTGCCTTGTGGCTCTGCGCTCAAAGAGTCAAAGATAACATTCGGTGCACTACCGGCAGCAATAATAACCTCGATACCAGCGCGGCGAGCGATGTCTGCGGCTTGCAGCTTCGTTGCCATACCGCCTGTACCCAATGTTGTACCACTTCCTCCTGCGATTTTACGCAGCGTATCATCGATGGTTTTTACTTCCTTGATCAGCTCTGCGTTCGGGTCTTTACGAGGGTCAGCAGTAAACAGACCTTTTTGGTCAGTTAAAAGCAAGAGCTTATCTGCGCCACACAAAATGCCCACCAAAGCGGAAAGGTTGTCGTTATCGCCCACTTTAATCTCACTGGTCGCAACGGCATCATTTTCGTTTACGATAGGAATAATATCGTTCGCAACGAGCGCATTGATGGTGTCACGTGCGTTTAGGAATCGCTCGCGATCTTCTAAATCAGCACGAGTTAGTAGCATTTGGCCGATCTTGATGCCGTAAATACCAAACAAAGACTCCCATGTTTGAATCAAGCGACTTTGCCCCACCGCCGCAAGTAATTGTTTACTCGCCATCTCGTTGGGCAATGCGGGGTAACCAAGATGCTCACGGCCTGCTGCAATAGCACCAGACGAAACCATTACCACTGAATGGCCTTGTTTTTTAAGCTC
Organism: Vibrio sp. RM-41-2B; assembly: GCF_024744415.1. Classification (NCBI taxonomy): domain Bacteria; kingdom Pseudomonadati; phylum Pseudomonadota; class Gammaproteobacteria; order Vibrionales; family Vibrionaceae; genus Vibrio; species Vibrio sp. RM-41-2B. The sequence continues at coordinate 62,035 of NZ_JAMQWD010000032.1, forward strand.
AGCACACTGGCGCGCTAACTCAACCATGTGAGCACGGTCGAGTGCCAGAGTGCCGCCTGTCAGCACACTTGTACCCAGTTTCACAACGACAGTTTGTGGTTGTGAAACAACTGCATTTTGTTGATTCGTTGTCATGATGTCTTCTGAAGTGAAAAACAAATAAAGAGAGGATGTTTTAACAATCAAAGAGGGAATTAACAAGAGAAAAGGTGCGTTTTCGCACCTTTTTGTTTGGTATTAAATGAAAACAACCAAATTAAGCGAAATCGAAAGACTCCGTGTGATATTCGACTTCTAATTTGAAGTGTTCTTCTAAAGTATCAACCAGCTTTTGATGGAATGTGCTCTGCGTCAGATACACTTCCTCTACCGCTTTTTTAGGCAGGGCTTCAGATACCCATTGCCCTTCTTTGTTGTACTTGCCGATATGATATTTGGCAGTAAAGCCTCCTTCGATGGATTCTAAATCCATCCACCAGCCCCAAAATTCTCGCTTCTCAGGCGATTTTTTGTCGTCTACACAAACAGATAGACAATCAAAATAATAGCGCCCTTCTTGCGATTGTGGTTCGCGCAGGTAAGGCCCTATCGCCTTCAACTTTGACATCAAGCGAAAGTGAGTCGGGCCCTGAGTCGTCTCTGACATATGAATCTCCGTTTTCATAGTTAAAAGTAAACACCCAAGAATGATTATTATTTTTAATTATCATGAGCTTATTTTTTGCTCAGATATATCACTTTTAACTAATTTAGGAGAATTGTCACCCTAATAATTCATCTTCTAGCCACTTTATGGCTAAATCGAGGGATTGCTCATATCCTTTTGTAATCGTTTTGGAACTGATTTTTTTCGCTCTGCCATACTGGCTAAACAGCGCGACGAGTTGGTTATCACTGTGTGGAGACACCGGATCGCCTTCAAGGCTCAAAGCTAAAATAGGTACTTTGGTTTTTCTACTGCTCAAGAAGCCCTGAACCTTCAATGACCAGGCCATCATCTGGCCCGCCATGCTATTAATATCAACCGCGCTTTTCCCTAAGCGAGAAGCCAAAAGATCTAAGTACATCTTCGGCATTTTTTGCAGCTTCTCAGGGGAAGTAAAAATATCATGTACGGGTGCGCCGAGGGCTACACAAGCTTTGATCTTCTCTTGCTCAACAAAAGAGAGTCGGATCATGGCATTACCACCAAAACGAAATCCAACTAACCCCACTTTGTGATGATCCACCCAAGGCAATGAATACAGCTCATTTAGTACCGCTTGGTGCAGACAGCTTGAGTTCTCCGTCAAAGGCCAATGAGAACTGTGCCCTACCGAAGGCATGTCAACCGTCAACATCGCAATATCTCGTGGTGCAAGATGATTGCGGAACAAACGCCACATGTCGGTTTGTAACGTATCGAGACCAGCGCTCACCATCACCACAGGCAGTTGTTTGTCGGTTCTTGGCAAATGAAGGTTCGCGATGATTTTGCGATTTTGGTAAGGCACTTCAATTTGCTTGATGGTGTACTTGGTCTTCTCTGCGCCGTCAGAGTACGCTTTGTTTGCCAGCACTTGAGCCTGCAAGGCCAAATTATCATTCTTCAGATGTGGGTAGCCTGCGATACTAAAACACAAAGAAGCAGTGAAGAGTTCATCGGCGGCCTCCTCACCTTGCATTTCATTTGAACGCTTCTGATGCTCCATGCCGAGCTTAATCCACTCAAATGTCCAGTTGCCGTTGTGGTATCCCATTACGGTGTCTAACCAATCATCATTGGTTCGAGAGTGGGAAGAAGAAGCGATTTTAGAAAGCACACCTTCCATCTCTATCGGAGACAACCCTTGCCAAGCCCATTGCAAGCGGCGCAAATGACGATACCAAGCACGATCACCCTGCGCCTCTCGCTCATCAAGTATTTTTTGACTGGTCGGCATGTACTGGGTAAGCGCAGAGGTTTCTTTTGCTTGCTTATGTTTCACGAACAAAGTTTCGGAAAGATTTTTACTGACGTCTTCAGACATAGGAAGAACCTTAGGCTATTAGCATGAGTTGTTATAATAATAAAAAAAAAGCCCCTATACAGGGGCATTTCTCAATATTCTTTAATAGCGTTTATTTTTGCTTGCGGTTTACAGGCTCAGCGTACTGGATTGACATATCCCAAGGTTGTTCAATCCAAGTGTCTTGCGCGATATCTACCACATAATCATCTAGCAACGCTTTGCCTGAAGGTTTTGCACACACAGCGATCATCTTCGCTTTTGGATACATCTCACGTAGTTTGCGCGCCGTATCACCACTGTCTACTAGGTCTTCAACGATTAGGTAACCCTCACCATCGCCTTCAGGTGCTTTTAGTACCGTCATATCGCGCTGATGATCATGGTCGTAGCTTGAAATACAGATTGTATCAACGTAACGAATACCCAGTTCACGAGCCAAGATAGCGCCAGGAACCAAACCACCGCGGCTTACCGCCCAAATCCCTTTCCATTGCTCAGCTGGCATTTGTTTTTCAGCCAGTTCACGGCAGTAAGTCTGCATTGCATCCCAAGTGATAATGAATTTTTTACTCATTGTAATAACCTAATAATTTGAAAATATGCATCCTCAAAATCTAGCGAACTCACTCAAAAGCGGAATGCTCACTGACCTCTCCAAAACGTATGGAGATGAGGATTTCAAGCTGCGCAAACGATTATTCTACCGAAACACACCGCTAATACCAACGGTGATATCAAAATTCTCTGCCTATTCCGCAGAAAAACCGTCTTAAGTGAACAACGTGAAAATAGAAAAAGCCAGCGTGAATAAATCCACACTGGCTTTTTGCTCGAGAAATTAACCGACGAGGTATTTGACGATGAAGATGGCAGACATCACCCACACACTCATCGACACTTCACGGCCCTTGCCGCTGAATAATTTGATCGCCGAGTACGCGATAAAGCCTAACGTAATACCCTCTGCAATCGAGAACGTTAATGGCATTACCAAACAAGTCACAACAACTGGTGATGCTTCCGTTAGGTCACGCCAATCAATGCTTACCAGCCCAGACAGCATCAAAATCGCGACATAGAACAGAGCGCCCGATGTTGCATAAGCAGGGATCATTCCTGCTAGTGGTGAAAACAATAGAGCAAGTAGGAAGAGCACACCAACAACCACTGCTGTTAGACCAGTACGACCACCAGCCGCCACACCAGAAACACTCTCAATGTAAGATGTGGTGTTTGAGGTACCAAGTAGTGCACCTACTGACGTTGCTGTTGAGTCTGCAAGTAACGCTTTGTTTAAACGCGGGATGTTGCCATTCTCATCCGTGAGGCCTGCTTTTTGAGAAACACCAACTAGCGTACCTGCGGTATCAAACAAATCGACAAATAGGAAAGCGAACACAACGGAAATCATGCCAACTTCAAACAAGCCAGAGAAATCCAGTTGCATGAAAGTGGGTGCAATGCTTGGTGGCATAGACATAATGCCGCTCCACTGCACATCACCAAATAGAAGGCCAAGCGCTGTAACACCAAGAATGGCGATCATCACCGCACCTTTCACACCACGGTGAACAAGCGCGATAGTAAGGAAGAAACCAATTGCAGCCAATACAGATGGCAATGATGTGATGTCTCCCATAGAAACTAATGTCGCAGGGTTATCAACGACGATGCCTGCATTTTTTAATGCGATAAATGCTAAGAAAAGACCGATACCGGCTGAAATACCAGTTCGAAGAGAATGCGGGATCGAGTTAATAATCCACTCACGGATCTTAAATATACTCAAAAGAATAAACAGCAGGCCTGAAACAAACACCGCCGCTAACGCAACTTGCCACGTATAGCCCATTCCCAACACAACAGAGTAAGTGAAAAATGCGTTCAGCCCCATTCCTGGTGCTTGTGCAATTGGGTAGTTGGCAACAAATCCCATGATGAAACAGCCGATAGCGGCCGCAAGACAAGTTGCAACAAAAATGGCACCACGGTCCATACCGGTATCCGACAGGATCGCTGGGTTTACAAAAATAATGTAAGCCATAGTTAGGAAGGTGGTAACACCTGCAATGATCTCAGTGCGCACATTTGTGCCATTGTCACTGAGCTTAAAAAGCCTCTCGAGCATGATCGAATCCTGTAAAGGTAAAAAGTAAACGGTTGCGTAATCGATTGGCGGGAATTATAAAGTTATCAAATAGCAAATTCTAGATAGAATCTTCACTCTAATGCGATTTTTTTCTTTGGATATGAAACCCATTCGCTAATTTTTAAAAGCAAAACAGGAAATATATTCTTGTAAAACAACAATTAATAATTATCGCTCAGAACCCAACAACAGAATAAAAACTGAACAATGTACTAAACTTTCAAATAGAAACTGGGCGTTTTAAGCGTCATATCTAGGTGGATTTGACGGGAAAATCGATAAAACTGAAGAACGGAGAATAGAATCCAGCCTTGATGGCAGAAAATGTGTCAGAAAGAGAAAGTGGAGATAAAAAAACGCCACCCAATTTGGGTGGCGGCGAATCATGTCAGCACTATCACTGAAAAAAAATTCCAATTTATAGGGGTGAACAAACTGTTCGAGTCACATGCGTTGACTTCACTTAGTAGCCAAAGCTTGTTGGGTATACAAAGTTGCCGGTGTAAACAGACTTGCTATTCCAGAACATTGTACTTGGTAAACCTTTCATAACTATCACCTTTTAAATCAATTAAACATTCGTTGATTTCTCAGTTCCTTGGAGGCGATAAAACGGACTCATCCTTTGAGCATTTCATTCTTCTCTCAGAAGCTGGTTACAAATATACCACCAAGAAATTTAATTACAAGCATTTTAGTGATTGAAATCACAAAAAATGTATAAATTGACCTTCATCAAAGTTTAAATGTAATTAAATTACAGTTTTGTGAATTAAAAAATAAAGCCACTTTCAGAATGTATGATAAAGAACACATAGTGCCTGTTATTGTGTTCACAAACTGTGACAGTTCTGAGAGAAATCCTTGTGCACGCGACTACTCGTACTCCTTATCTGGTGGTATGCTAAACGGCAATTTGAAGCCAAATCGTCTAGCATTTAATGCTATTTTGACAATATTTTTACGGTATATATTTGGCAAAGCACATCAAAAGGAGTCCTCCGTGTCTGAGTTCCATTCTGAGATCAGTACCTTATCACCTGCTCCACTTTGGCAGTTTTTCGATAAGATTTGTTCTATCCCTCACCCATCTAAACATGAAGAAGCATTAGCACAGTACATTATCAACTGGGCAACAGAGCAAGGCTTTGACGTTCGCCGTGATCCAACCGGTAACGTGTTCATCAAAAAGCCCGCGACACCTGGAATGGAAAATAAGAAGGCTGTTGTACTTCAAGCACACATCGACATGGTGCCGCAGAAAAACGAAGACACCGAACACGACTTCACCAAAGATCCAATCCAACCTTACATCGATGGCGAATGGGTAACGGCGAAAGGCACGACGCTTGGTGCAGATAACGGGATTGGTATGGCTTCTTGCCTTGCTGTATTGGCATCTAAAGACATTAAGCACGGTCCACTCGAAGTTCTGCTTACGATTGATGAAGAAGCAGGCATGACTGGCGCATTTGGTCTTGAGGCTGGTTGGTTAGAAGGTGAGATCCTTCTAAACACAGACTCTGAACAAGAAGGCGAAGTCTACATGGGTTGCGCCGGTGGTGTTGATGGCACCATGACTTTCGATATTTCTCGAGAAACAACACCTGCAGGTTTCGTAACACGCCAACTGACGCTGAAAGGCCTAAAAGGTGGTCACTCAGGTTGTGACATTCACACAGGTCGCGGCAATGCCAACAAATTACTTGGTCGTTTCCTCGCGGGTCATGCGCAAGAGCTTGATTTACGTTTGGTAGAATTCCGTGGTGGTAGCTTACGTAATGCAATCCCTCGCGAAGCGTTTGTCACTGTCGCGCTTCCTGCTGAAAACCAAGACAAGCTTGCTGAGCTGTTCAACCACTACACTGAGCTGCTTAAAACTGAACTGGGTAAAATCGAAACAGGTATCGTAACCTTTAATGAATTGCTCGCTACTGACGCGCAAGTATTTTCAATCGCCGATCAGCAACGCTTCATTGCCGCACTTAACGCATGCCAAAATGGCGTCATGCGCATGAGCGACGAAATTGAAGGTGTGGTCGAAACGTCACTGAACGTTGGCGTGATCACTACTGAAGAAAACAAGGTGACAGTTCTGTGTCTGATTCGCTCTTTGATTGACTCTGGCCGCAGCCAAGTTGAGAGTATGCTACGTTCAATTGCTGAATTAGCAGGCGCACAAATTCAGTTCTCAGGAGCTTACCCTGGCTGGAAGCCAGATGCAGATTCCGAGATCATGGCAATTTTCCGTGATATGTATGAAGGCATTTACGGTCATAAGCCGAACATCATGGTCATCCATGCTGGTCTTGAGTGTGGCCTGTTTAAAGAACCATACCCACACATGGATATGGTGTCTTTCGGTCCAACAATTAAATTCCCTCACTCACCAGATGAGAAAGTGAAGATTGATACCGTTCAGCTGTACTGGGACCAAATGGTAGCGCTTCTAGAGGCAATTCCAGAGAAAGCGTAATTCAACCACGAAAAACGACAAAGGGTGCTTTACGGCACCCTTTTTTGTTTGGCTGGACCAAATTACACGCGATTTTGCGTATAAGCAGCTAGCTCATCCATTGAGGTTTGTGCAACGACTTCGCCATCAATGTAGTAAGTGACAAACTCACCATCACGCACACCCATGAGTGTCGCCTTCTCGCCGTTATTGTAAGTAATATCCATTTGAACAGTATTCTCATCGATTTGCTGCATTCGACCCTGCTCAATAACACGGTTATTCGCTAACGGTGCAATTGGCGCCGTCGTTAACGATTTATCTAACTGGTGGTTTACATCGATGTAAGTATCCATCTTTGTATCGAAGATATGTGGCTTACCATTTAAAGGGTTCTTACCCGTCCAAAACTCTAGAGAGTTAAACACGATGTAGTCCGCTGCGATTGCGACACCATAAACAGGTGCTAAAAGCATGTTTAGACCACCTCGAGCGTAACGGTTATCTACAGCTTTCAAGTTAAACCCCATGACATAACCTGTCACGGCATTACTGCCAACGCAACCTGAAAGTGAAACTGCTACAGCAGTCAATGCACCAATTTTAGCAATTGCCTTTTTCATCAAAACCTCTAGTTAGAAATGTTAGACCTCAAATTCGGCGCGGATATTATCGGATAAAAAGTAGGGTTAAAAGTCCGTTTTTTTGTCCTTCATTATCAGTATTATTTTTAATACAGTCACATTTTTTAAGCCTATGATTGCTCTTCCTTCTGTACCTCTCGTTATGTATTAAACTGATAGAAAAGATCATATTGAAAACAAAAACTTCACACATGTTGAGGTTTCGCGCATGACGATTAAAGTAATTTGTCGTGTCCTTAATGAGAATGATTAGTGCGATTTTGCAGCAATTGTTACATTGCTGATAACGCATTTGACAGAGATGGTTTATGGCCAGAAGTAAAAAAAGCAAAGTGTTTGAGCTCTTAGGGCATCAAATACAACCAGGACAACGATTAGAGATCGAATTTGAAGCAGCGAAGCTATACACACATTCGCCTTTATCTATTCCTGTGGAAATCATCCATGGGAAACAAGAAGGGCCTGTGTTAATGGTCAATGCTGCTATCCATGGTGATGAGCTTAATGGCGTAGAAATCGTTCGTCAGATCATTAACCAACTGGATCCACAAAAACTGAAAGGCACTGTCATTGCAGTACCTATCGTTAACGTTTTTGGTTTCATCCATAAATCACGGTACTTGCCCGATCGACGAGATCTCAACCGTTGCTTTCCTGGCAGTGAAAAAGGCGCGCTTGCATCTCGAATGGCACACGGGTTCTTTAACAACATTGCCAAGCGTTGTGACTACATCTTGGATCTGCACACCGGAGCCATTCACCGCACGAACCTGCCACAGATTCGCGCAAACTTAAGCAACCCAGAAACTCTGCGTATTGCTCAGGCGTTTGCTACGCCAGTAATTGTTGATTCAGCATTGCGTGATGGCTCTTTACGCAGTGAAGCAGAAAAATGTGATATCCCCGTGCTCACCTACGAGGCTGGCGAAGCATTGCGTTTTGATCCACTGTCAATCAGCGCTGGTGTACTCGGGGTTCGGCGCGTAATGCAAGCCATTGGCATGTTGCGCGCTAGCCGAAAAAAGCTGCCTGAGCCTATCATAGCGAAGTCCACCAGCTGGGTTCGTGCGTCAGGTAACGGTATTTTGCGTACTGTCGTTAATCTGGGAGACAAAGTGGAACAGGGTGAAACTCTCGCCTATATCAGCTCTCCTCTTGGACATGATGAGGTAGAGCTCAAAGCGCCTAAGCGTGGCTTGGTGATCGGTCAACAAACTTTGCCACTGGTTAATGAAGGCGATGCGATCTTCCACCTTGCTTACTTCAACCAAGGTGATGATTCGGTAGAACAAGCCGTTGAAAGTTACATTGAAGGACTGACCGAGTTCGATGTCGAGCCACTGACTACCGGACAGATCCCGTTAGAAACTCAGTAATTCCTACCAAGTACGCACTTGATTAGCTCGAAAGGAGCAACAGTGCTCGCACCATTTTGTTTAAAAGCCAATGAGCTCAGCGTCCATGATGCTGGGCTTTTTGTTTTCTGTAAGCTAACGATACTCATCGTAGTTTCCACGAATGGATAAAAAACTTTACAAGCCATCGCAAAAACACATTTGATAATTAATCTCATTATCATTTATTAATCGTAATAATGTTCTTATAATCCGAGATTCATAAAAACACTATAAATCATCAATATGAAACGATTAAAAAGTCATCCATTCAAAGTAAATCTCATTTCACTGACTTTGCTCTTCCCTCTTTATTCATATGCCGAGACAACGCCAAATGAAGAGCTCGAAGTCATCGGTGTGCGTTATGCCAAACCCATCACCGTTGCTGAGCCTGCGCAAACCACCATTAATTGGTCAGAGATTGAAGAGCAACAGTACTCCAATTTTGCCTCAATGATCGATGCCGTTCCGGGCGCATCATTAGATGGCGGCGGCCGTTCCGGCGGCGAACGTATTAATATTCGTGGTTTTGATGATCCAAGCGATATCGCCGTATTTGTCGATGGCGCTCCAATTGGCTTTCAACAATACCGCTACGGAACTTTCTTTTTTGATCCGTTCTTGATTGGTGAAGCAGAAATTATCAAGGGCGCGCACGACTATCGAGCACTCAACGGAAAGTTTGGTGGCTCAATTCGTATTAAAACCAAGAGTGTCGATGACCTACTGTACGGCAATAGAAACTTTGGTGCTCGCATCTCAAGTGCATATAACACCAACGGCGATGAGAATGCCTACACGCTAACACTCTATGGTAAAAACGATGCTGGTTTTTATTTTCTAGCGAATGGCTCTGTAAAAGATTCTGATGACATTAAAGTCGGTGGTGGTGAAACGCTGGATTACTCAGGTTACGAGCAAGAAAACATGCTCGTAAAAGTCGGTTATGAAAACAACGATCACGAGTTTGAAATTAGCCACACTCGCTACAAAGATGAAGGTCGTAAACCTTGGGCTAACCGCCGCGGAAAAATGCCTAACATCACTGAGTACAACATCAAGAAATACGGATCATTAGAAAAAGCCAAATACGCATACACCGTCGATAATAAATACACGGATAACACCACGACCATCTCTTACCACTACATGCCGACTAACCCGTATATTGATTTCAATATCAAAATGGCACGTTCTGAAAACGATCGTCACTGGGTTCGCCCTGACGTGGCATTCGAGAAAATGTTCGTGTCTGTTGGCAGTTATGGTCACGAGTCTTGGCTGAGTTACGAGCGTGACTATGCTGATGTGTTTAACCAAGCGCAATTCGGAGACCACACTCTAGTCACTGGGCTTCAATATCAAAAAACCGATAGAGACTCGTTAGTATTCAACGCATCATACGACAGTAATGAAGCCAAAAACTACGGTTGGTACACCCCTTACTACGAACCATCTGGCACTCAGTCAATTTATGCCGCTTACATTGCTGATCACTATCAAGCAACAGACCGCCTAACAATCACACCTTCTCTGCGTTACGAATACATCAAGAGTGAAGGAAAAGGGAACGCAGCGCCGGATTATAATGATCCAGCTGCCGGACATGACTACGGTGAAACGACGCATAAAGGCTTTAGCCCACGTTTGGATATCGACTTTGATGCGACCAATAATACGCGTTTAAACGCCTCCTACGCCTACGCTTTAAAAGCACCAACCGTTGATAACATCTACTCAGTGCAATATGCGCGAGCTACCGCTACGGCTACTGCTTTGAATCTGGACGTGTCTCGTATCCATGCTTATCAAGCAAGCGTTATCAACTTAACGGAAGGGCTAGTGAACTCTCGCGATAACCTCGCAACAGAGTTAACTATGTTCTATAACGATGTTAGCGACACCGTTGATATACGAACGGGCGAAAACCTCGACAAAAATACTACTGAGTTACAAAGCTGGAATACAAACCTAGATGGCTTTAAAAACTACGGCTTTGAGCTAATTTCACAATACCGGATTGAAGATTTCTACAGTAATTTCTCAGCAAGTTACATTCGCGGCAAAAACAAAGGTAGCCTATCTGACTCTACAGGTTCAGATGATGATCATCCTGATGTACCGCCATTAAACATTAATCTGGGTTTAGGTTACGAATGGATTCCTGGTTTACGTACTGGCTGGGAAGTCCGTTGGTATGATGCGCAAACCAAAACCAAGGCAAGCGGTAACAATTTAAAAGTGAAATCGCCAAGTGAGCAATACACGCTACAAAACGCTTACGTGGTTTGGGAAATACAACAAGTCGAAGGCTTGAGCGTTGGCGCGGTTGTGAAAAACTTAACTGATCGTTACTACGAAGCATACCTGTCTAATGGCGTGCCTTCGCCTGGTCGCGAAGTCAAACTGCACCTCACTTATCAATACTAACCATACCTAAAAGATGCAGGGCAGACATTAACTGCCCTGTTATATCGTATCCAATGGCCATAATTGCACGCCGTTTTATTTATCAGTATTATCATTTCCTTTTGCTTGCATACACATTATGAACAATCTAAAAACACGGCTTCTTCTGATTTGCCTCTTCCCTGTAGGTAGCCTAGCGCAAGCTTCTGAGAACATTGCAGACTACTTACAAGAACAAAGCAGGCACCAAGTTTCAGAAGATTTTTACGCACAGCCAACAACAAATAATCTGAATCTAGACGCCAAAACAAACGCGTTAACTTGGCACGAAGATGGTAAGCCGGATCACTGTCGTTACGCCAAGCAGCCCAAAGACGTCGCAACACATTTCGACTACGGTGAAGCAAACGATCTATCTGACGGCTTACAACACTTTGATTTACCAGAGAGACATTCTGCAAAGGTCAAATCAACACATCGCACTTATGCTAATAACCCTCACCTTCTTCCTGGCAATAAACAATTTGCAGCCCCTGAAGACGGTACGTTTAGCCTGTCCGTATCGTCGGATTGTTTTTAAGTCGATACAATAAAAAATGCCCTGAGACAAAGCTCAGGGCATTTTCACTTTTTGTTTGATGGGTGACGTAACCATCTCACCGACTTGAATCTATTCTTCGTCAGCGTCTACTTCAGCGTCACGTGCTTTGCGGGCTTCTTCTTTACGAACTTTTGCCGCTAGTTGTTCTGCTTCACGCTCTTGACGTTGCGCTGCTTTACGCTCGTTACGAACCACTTGGTTTTGGATAAAACTAGCCAGTTCTTGTTCAGCCCAAGCTTGTGCTTTCTCTTCGCTGTCAAAGCCAGTTTCACGCTTTGATACTACAGTCTTACGAGATGTCACTTGGCGAGTGATTTCTGCGCTCCAGCCGTTACGTTTTTCAGTGACGCGGATAGCAAATTTTGGATTCTTAGACATTTCTTTCATTTCCTAAGGGATTTAGGGATCAATCAGGGATTCGGTCAACTTGATAACTCCATCTAAGCTGAGCTGTTTAACACCATCCCTTGGTAAGCGCGGTATTAGAGCATAAAAGTAATCTAAACGCTGCAAGTTTTTTACGCGAGATAATAGATGACAAAGAAGAGGCAGAACAAAGCAACGTTTAGCCTAGTCACGAGAAAGAGCGACGAAGAAAAAGAGCAATAAGAAAAAAGAAAGCGCTGGTCTCTCAATCAACGCTTTACTTAAGCTAGATTAACCTTTGGTTAATTAACCGATATTCTTACGTGCATTTTGGAACATACGCATCCAAGCACCATTTTCACCCCAACCTTCCGGAGCCCAAGAGTTTGCAACTGTGCGGAATACACGCTCTGGGTGAGGCATCATGATAGTTACGCGACCGTCTGCTGTTGTTAAACCGGTAATCGCGTTTGGCGAACCGTTCGGGTTGTTCGGGTATTGTTGTGTTGGGTTACCGAGGTTATCCACGTAACGAACCGCAACCGTACCTGATGCCTCGATCGCTGCTAGGTGCTCTGCATCACGTACTTCTACACGCCCTTCTCCGTGGGAAACCGCGATTGGCATGCGCGAACCTGCCATACCGTCGAAGAATACAGAATCAGATTTCTGAACTTCAACTAGGCTAAAGCGCGCTTCAAAACGCTCAGATTCGTTACGAACAAAACGTGGCCACAAGTCTGCACCCGGGATCAGCTCTTTCAGGTTAGAAAGCATCTGACAACCGTTACATACACCTAAAGAGAACGTCTCTTTACGGTTAAAGAAGGCTTGGAACTGTTCACGAGCTTGTGCGTTAAACAGGATAGACTTAGCCCAACCCTCACCCGCACCTAGTACGTCGCCGTAAGAGAAGCCACCACAAGCTACTAGGCCATGGTATTCATCCAGTACCGCTTGACCCGTTAGGATATCGCTCATATGGATGTCGGTTGCCTCAAAGCCTGCGCGGTCAAACGCTGCTGCCATTTCAACGTGGGAGTTAACACCCTGCTCACGTAGAATCGCCATCTTAGGTTTAGCACCTTTCGCAATGTACGGTGCTGCAACGTCTTCATTTACGTCGAAGCTGAGCTTAACGTTTAGACCCGGGTCAGAGTTGTCTTTCTTAGCTTCGTGCTCTTGGTCAGCACACGCTGGGTTATCACGTAGACCTTGCATCTTATGCGTTGTTTCAGCCCAGATAACGCGTAGTTCGGTACGTGAACGTTCAAGCACAACTGCATCACCAGAAGTGATAATAAAGTCGTCTGAAGCTTCAACAGAACCAATCACATGTGAACATGCCTCTAAACCGTTTGCCGCCAGAGTAGATAGAACTGAATCCAGATCATCATTCTTAACTTGAACAACCGCACCTAGCTCTTCGTTAAATAGAACGGCTAGCGCATCATCACCCAGCTCTGCGATGTTCGCTTTTACGCCACAATGACCCGCGAACGCCATCTCAGCCAGTGTAACAAACAGACCACCGTCGCCTTTATCGTGGTAAGCCACTAGCTTGTCATCACGTACTAACGCTTGCATTGCATCAAAGAAGCCTTTTAGCTGCTCAGCGTTATCTACGTCAGCAGGTTTGTCACCCAGCTGTTTGTATACTTGTGCCAATGCTGTCGCACCTAAGCGGTTTTTGCCGTTACCCAAGTCAACAAGAACTAGAGAAGTATCGCCGTTGTCAGTGCGTAGTTGTGGAGTCACGGTCTTACGTACGTCTTCCACACGACCAAATGCCGTGATAACTAGCGACAGTGGAGAAGTGACTTCTTTATTCTCGCCGTTCTCTTCCCACTTGGTTTTCATCGACATGGAGTCTTTACCAACTGGGATCGTCAAACCTAATGCAGGACAGAGCTCTTCACCCACCGCTTTGACTGCTTCATAAAGACCTGCATCTTCACCTGGGTGACCCGCTGGCGACATCCAGTTCGCAGACAGTTTAATGTGTTTAATATCACCGATGTCTGTTGCCGCAATGTTCGTTAGTGACTCACCAACCGCTAGGCGAGCCGATGCACCAAAGTCTAGTAATGCCACTGGCGTGCGCTCACCCATCGACATTGCTTCGCCGTGGTAAGTGTCATAGCTTGCCGCTGTTACTGCACAGTTTGCTACTGGTACCTGCCAAGGGCCAACCATTTGATCACGAGCAACCAGACCCGTTACTGTTCGGTCACCGATAGTAATTAGGAATGTTTTTTCTGCAACCGCTGGAAGACGAAGTACGCGATCCACCGCTTCATTAAGCTCAATACCATCACGAACAATGGCAGGGCTTTCCACTTTTAGTGTGGTTGCGTCACGGTGCATCTTCGGTGGCTTACCAAGTAGGATATCCATTGGCATATCGATTGGCGTATTGTCGAAGTGAGAATCTTCTAACGTTAGATGACGCTCTTCTGTCGCCACACCCACCACTGCATACGGTGCGCGTTCACGCTTACAGATTGCGTCGAATGCTTCCATGTTTTCTGGCGCTACCGCTAGAACGTAACGTTCCTGTGATTCGTTACACCAGATTTCCAGTGGGCTCATGCCCGGCTCATCGTTTGGTACATCGCGTAATTGGAACTTACCGCCACGCTCACCGTCGTCGACAAGTTCAGGCAATGCGTTAGAGATACCGCCTGCACCCACATCGTGGATAAATGCGATTGGGTTGTCGTCGCCTAACTGCCAACAACGGTCGATCACTTCCTGACAGCGACGTTCCATCTCTGGGTTTTCACGCTGTACTGACGCGAAGTCCAGATCTTCTGCTGACTGACCAGATGCCATGGAAGATGCCGCACCACCACCAAGACCGATGTTCATTGCCGGACCACCAAGTACGATTAGGCTCGCACCCACAGGGATCTCTTTCTTCTGTACGTGTTCATCGCGGATGTTACCCATACCACCAGCAATCATGATTGGTTTGTGGTAACCACGGATTTCTTCACCCGCATGAGAAGTGACTTTTTCTTCGTAAGTACGGAAGTAACCCAATAGATTTGGACGACCAAATTCGTTGTTGAATGCCGCGCCTCCTAGAGGACCTTCAAGCATGATGTCTAACGCATTCACAATACGACCCGGCTTGCCGAAGTCGGTTTCCCATGGCTGTTCAAAACCAGGAATACGTAAGTTAGAGGTTGTAAAACCAACCAGACCCGCTTTTGGCTTACCGCCGATACCCGTCGCGCCTTCGTCACGGATTTCACCGCCTGAGCCAGTCGATGCGCCCGGCCATGGAGAGATTGCCGTTGGGTGGTTGTGCGTTTCTACCTTCATCAAGATGTGCGTATCTTCATGGTGGTACGTGTATTGACGAGATTTAGGGTCAGGGAAGAAACGCCCCGCTTTAGAACCTGTCATAACGGCTGCGTTGTCTTTGTATGCAGACAGCACATAGTCAGGTGTCGTTTCAAAAGTGTTTTTGATCATTTTGAACAAAGACTTAGGTTGATCTACCCCGTCGATAGTCCAATCTGCGTTAAAAATTTTGTGGCGACAATGCTCTGAGTTCGCCTGAGCAAACATCATCAATTCAATGTCGTTTGGGTTACGCCCAAGCTTAGTAAAGTTCTCTACCAAGTAATCAATTTCATCTTCTGCGAGTGCCAAGCCAAGGGAAGCGTTTGCCTCTTCAAGCGCAAGACGACCGCCAGCTAAGATATCAACATGTGCGACAGGCTTAGGCTCTGCAACAGTAAATAATGCTGATGCGGCTTCAAATTCTGTGAATACTGTTTCCATCATGCGGTCGTGAATTAACGCTTTAACAGCGCCAACTTGAGCTTCTGATAGAACAACTGAAGATTCGACATAATAAGCCGTACCGCGCTCTAGACGTTTCACTTTATCCAAGCCACAGTTAACAGCGATATCGGTAGATTTAGAAGACCAAGGCGAGATAGTGCCTGGACGAGGCGTAACAAGAAGTAGAAGACCTTCTGGCTCATGCTCTTCGATGGTTGGGCCGTAAGTTAGTAACTTTTCAAGTTTTTCTAACTCTTGGTCATCAAGGTCAGACTTTAGATCGGCAAAGTGCATAAACTCGGCATAAATGCCAGTTACAGGCAGATCTTGTTCACGACAAAGTTCCAGTAGTTTATTAACACGAAACTCAGAAAGAGCTGGGGAGCCACGCAAAATTCTCATGTGCTTAGGTCTCTTATGCAATTGATTAAGGTGATATTGGAATAAATTCAGACACTTAAAATAAGCCCTGTCGAACCTATGCCGATTCCACCTCGTCATTGCGAGCGCATTATATAGCAATTGTTTTTGTGATGTAACACCAAAAGCAACCGTTTGCGTCATTTTTTTTGTCAAATTTGAATTACGACTAAAATGTCGATAAAACACACAATGTCACGCTATAAGTGTGTGATTCACTTTGCCCCATGAGCTCGCTTTGATATAAAGGCAAATAGAAATTTCCTAAGATGTACCTATTAATGCAAATAAGCCAGCTCAACCGACTCAAGCGCAGCGCCCTAATTTTTGTTTCTGTGCTACTACTCTCTGCCTGCCAGATTGAGTCGGAACCCAAAAGTGAATTCGAAAAGATTCAGGAACGTGGCGTGCTTCGTGTTGGCACGCTAAACAATCAGCTTTCCTATTATATTGGTCCCGATGGTCCCGCTGGGTTGGATTACGAATTGGCGCGTCAGTTTGCGGAGCAGCTCGGCGTCAAGCTCGAGATTAAACCTGCCTTTCGTCAAGCCGAGCTTTTTCCTGCTCTTAAGAAAGGAGATATTGATCTCATCGCCACGGGCTTAAATCAAACATCACAAGCGGTAAAACGCTTTAGACCGGGCCCTGCTTACTATTATGTAAGCCAACAAGTTGTGTATAAAAAGGGGCAACTTCGACCACGTGATATCGAACAGCTGATTGAATACCAAGCATCGAAAGACAGCGAATCTGACGAAGATACAAATGCAGGCGCACAAACATTAAAGATCGTCGAACAATCGCAATATGTTCCGACCCTAACCGCATTAAAGAAGCAATACCCAGAGCTACAGTTTGAAATTGTTGGCGATGCTGATACGAGAGACTTACTTAAATATGTATCCACTGGTGAGTTGCGTTTTACTGTGACTGACTCTGTAGAACTTTCCCTAGCTCAGCGCCTTTACCCCGATCTTGCGCTCGCGTTTGAACTTACAGAAGATCAACCAGTATCGTGGTTTACTCGACGCTCTGAAGACGAAAGTTTGTATGCGATGCTGATAGAGTTTTTCGGTAACATTAAACAATCAGGAGAACTGTCCACTCTCGAAGAGAAGTACATTGGTCATATTGAAGCATTTGACTACGTTGATACTCGCGCATTCATTCGAGCTCTGGATGACAAATTGCCTAAGTGGGCACCTTTATTCCAAAAGTACAGCGAAGAGTTCGACTGGCGCTTAATTGCAGCATTGGCGTATCAAGAATCACACTGGAAGCCAGCAGCAAAATCGCCAACAGGTGTTAGAGGGATGATGATGCTTACTCTGCCAACAGCGAAAAGCGTTGGGGTAACAAACCGTTTAGACCCTGAGCAATCTGTTCGTGGTGGTGTCGAGTACTTACGTCGCATTGTAGGTCGCGTGCCTGATAGCATCAACGAGCATGAAAAAATATGGTTTGCCCTGGCTTCATACAACATTGGCTATGGCCACATGATGGACGCACGACGACTTACTAAAGCGCAAGGTGGCGATCCAAACGCTTGGGCGGATGTAAAAGACAGATTGCCTTTACTGCGTCAGAAGCGTTACTACAGTCAAACTCGCTATGGGTACGCCAGAGGTGATGAAGCGCGTAATTACGTAGAAAATATTCGACGTTACTACCAATCCATCATTGGTCATGTCAGCCAAAGACCAGCGATTGATGAGAATAGCGATGACTTGCAAGTTATCCCGCCGCTCAACCCTGACATTTTGATATCAGGAGCAGTAGAGACCGTTGTAGAGCAAATATCTGGCGCTTCTGACGTCACGGTTGAAGAAGACACCGAACAAGAAAGCCCTGAAGAATAGACCCGCTGTAAACTAAAAAATGACGAGCCCATGAGCTCGTCATTTTTGTTGAGTCCTAGCGAAAACTTATCTAGAATCCCAGACTCTGCGTGACACCAACCACACTCAACCATTCCTTTGGTTGGTCGCCTTTTTTTCACCGTTAGTTAAACTGATTGCTTCGCAACCACACGGTTTAGCTCACTGATGAAGCGGCGCTTTCGGCTACACTCGGCCGAAGTAACGTCACTCCTATTATTAAGTATCGTATTGAAATTGTTTGCTGGCTCTGTGCAATACAGAAGTCAAATGAAGAACGTTAAACCATCAAATGTTTAGTGCGATTATCGAGCCTATTGTAAAGCATCGATGAACCGCTATTTACTGGTATAAGTCTTGTCTGCAGGAGGTTTTGAATATGAGAAGACGTAGAGTGCAGTCAAAGCGTTTAAATAACACAGTAGCTGCTATCCGACGTAAACGTAAACTGACATGTATGAAAAAGAAAGTAAGTTCACGTAATCGTGTTTTTGTACACTTAGTCAATCACTAGTACGTTCAGGCAAACATCTACCCCGTAGTAGATGTTTGCTAACTCTGACTATTTCCATAGTTTTGTCCACTCTCTCCATTTTCTAATGCTTTTTGTGCTTGTTTCTTCGCTTTAATTTCCTTACGGCGACGCTTAAAAAACGCTTGTAGCTGAGTGCGGCACTCATCTTCTAGCAGCCCCTTTTCAACTATGGCGTAATGGTAAGCAGCTTGGCTTTCAAACAAATTAAGCACTGTTCCTGCAGCTCCAGCTTTTAAATCTGGCGCTCCAAAAACGACCCGCTTAACGCGGCTATGCAATAAGGCTCCGGCACACATTGGACATGGCTCAAGTGTTACATACAAAGTCGTATCCAGAAGGCGGTAATTTTCTAGCTTTTGGCCTGCTTTACGCAGTGTTTGAATCTCAGCATGTGCGGTAGCGTCATTAGTACCAATAGAGCGATTCCACCCCTCAGCGATAATTTCACCATCTTTGACAAGCACTGCGCCGACAGGTACTTCCCCCTCTGCTTCTGCTTGCTCAGCAAGCACCATCGCTCTGCGCATAAACAATTCATCTTGAGGGGTAAACGGATGGTTAGACAAAGGAGGCTCCAAAGAAACAAAAAACGATTGAATTCAGGAATTTTATCACTAACTTCGGTTTCACTACAGCAACACATCACGGGGCAAAGTTTGCTACTCCAAAAAGCCTAGTTACAAGATCTATCAATGCTCGTTTTGCGATAACAAAAAAGCGCAGATCGAAGACCTGCGCTTTTCGGCTGCCAATTAGCGGCTTTCACACCCTACACGTTTTTACATTGTGTAAGTGTAAGGAGCTTGAATGCCTAGCGGGATACCTACCATCCAATAAGCAACTAGGAAGATAGACCAACCGATCAGCATTGCGATCGAGAATGGCATCATTAATGACGCAAGCGTACCGATACCAGCCGACTTCACATAACGCTGACAGTAAACCACTACAAGAGGGAAAAATACCATTAGAGGCGAAATGATGTTCGATACAGAGTCACCCACACGGTAAGCCGCTTGAGATAGCTCAGGCGAGATACCAACCGCCATTAGCATTGGCACTAGGATTGGACCAATTAAAGCCCATTTTGCCGATGCCGAACCAATAAGTAGGTTTACAGACGCGGTTAGAAGGATCATACCAATGATGGTCACTTCACCAGGTAAGTTCATCGCTTTCAGACCTTCTGCACCATATAGCGCCAGCATCGTCCCAATGTTCGATTGAGCAAACGCAGACAAGAATTGGGCACAGAAGAACGACATTACAATGTAAGCGCCCATGGTTGACATGGTGTCAGCCATTGCTTTGATAATGTCGTTGCTGGTCTTGAACGTACCTGACACTTTACCGTAAACGTAACCAGGAATGATAAACAGAATAAAGATCAGCGGCACGATAGATTTCATGATCGGTGCTGAGAAGGCCGTAATTTCACCTTCAGGCGAGCGTAGCGCTGATGTTTCTGGAATTAATGCTGCAACAAGTAAGGCAATACCCGCCATCATTGCCCAACCTGCATAACGGAATGCTTTTGATTCCAGTTCAGTAAATGAACCTAGGTTTGGCGCGGTTTCCGCATCGTCATCAATTGGCATTTTTGACAAACGAGGCTCGATGATTTTTTCTGTCACGTACCAACCAATCGCTACAATAATGATGGAAGATAGGCCAGTAAAGAAGATGTTCGCTAATGGGTTAACCACGTATTCAGGATCAAGAACCTGCGCCGCGGTTTGCGTAAAGCCTGCTAGTAGTGGATCGATACCTGAAGGAATAAAGTTTGCAGAGAAGCCACCAGATACACCTGCAAATGCTGCCGCAATACCCGCTAAAGGGTGACGACCTGCCGCATGGAAGATAATACCGCCAAGAGGAATAACCAGAACATAGCCTGCATCTGCCGCAGTATGCGACACAATAGCAACCAAAATAAGCATTGGAGTAAGAAGCTTAGCTGGCGTGAAGTTCAGCATCTTCTTAAGACCCGTCGTAATAAAGCCCGAAGAGTCTGCAACGCCCACACCTAGCATCGCGACAAGTACGATACCCAGTGGCGCAAAGCCAGTAAACGTCGTCACCATGTTAGCAAGGAAACTTGCTAGCGCTTCGCCCGTAAGTAAGTTGGTGATAGTAAGAGCTTCGCCCGTTCGAGGGTTTGGAAGATCGAATGATACATTCGACAAAAGTGCTGACGCCGCCCAAGTAATGATCAATGCCCAGAAGAACAAAATCGCAGGATCAGGGATTTTGTTACCTGTCCTCTCGATAAAGTTTAAAAAGCGCTCCATCCCGCTCGGCTTCGATGATGGTGCCTTATTTACAGCTTGGTTACTCATGGTAACTCCATAGTGAATGATGTTGGTGCCAAGGCCTATTTGAGTAATTATGACGGCCTACTATCCAACGAGTATTCTAGTAAACACTAATGGAGAAAGCACAAGGTTCTATATTTTTTTTCATAATTGGAGACATATTTTGCAAAAACACCACTTCAATTAAACATAATAAAAACAGTAGCACATCAACTCAATTAACAGTTCAAAAACCATTTATTAACCGTGACAAATCCGGTATCAAACAGGAATTACACCCGCATTTGTCTCAGCCCATGTATGCAATTGAACTTAGTTTTCGAATTCACTGTACTGTGAAATCATAGTTTTCAGCTGGACGGATTGCGTCTGCCCCATTCTATCTTCCCAACTTGTTGTGATGATGATCGTCTTTAGTGAACCTGATACAGTAGCAGGTGGCACATCCCACTCCACCGTGTACGCTCCAGTGGCGGAAGATCCTGTCACGATAGAGGCAAAACTGGCAGTAGAAATCGTAGAAAGCGCATCCGAAGCACCACGCGTTCGGAACCATTCAAGCTGGTTTTCTGCTAGACGAAGTGCTTCAATACTTTTTATGGCATATTCGGATTCACGTTCTAGATACACGTTTAGCTTCGTTAAGCCTAACGCGCCTACGCCAAGAAGCAGGAAAGAAATTAAGACTTCTAGAAGGTTAAATCCTTTTTGTTTAGAGATCATTCCAAGAGCCCTTTTTCCAATGTGCTTTCTTCAGCTTCTCTTGAGGCTCCTCAATTACATCGCGATTGTATTGGAATGATAACGCTGCATTAAAGAGTGCAAATGTTCCTGGTGCATCCATGACAAATCCTCCTAACGGGTTAAATGCACCGTGCTGAAAATAGCCAACCTTTGTCTTTTCCATAGGCACTGTTGTTTTTAAAGCCGCTATGACGCCATCCAATGCGGCATCATTGGCAGAGCCAGACCAGTCGGTAAAATCAAATGTAGCCCCAGTTGTAGGTTCGGTATATAGCGGAGAAATAAAGTGGTAAAGCATTCCTTTGAAATCCTGCGTGCCTATCGTAGAAAAAATACCGTCTTGAACGACTAAAATTATCCCGCTCCCACCTAGGCTATTATCTATTGCGTTCTTTATACTCGTAAAATCGGCCGTATTAATTTCACAGCCACCATAAACCCAAATAAGATCTTTCCCATTTTCGATATTGCTAACAATCCCCTCCGCGCATGTCTCGTTGAATACAGGAGAAGGGAGATCTGCTTTTGAGTTCAATTTCATACTATTTAATGACAAGGGTACATATCCGAACAGGGAATTATCCGACATCACATCGAACCACTCACTTCGAGGGACATCAAATACATCTTTAAACGGATCCATATCCGAAGACTGACGATAATCACTCTCAGATGCAGCAACACTTGTTCCCCAACTATAGTGAGTAGATGCGCACTTTTGTTCTTGTCCTGCAGGACTGTCAGGGAAACTCGAATAAGGCTTATCAGATAGCTGATAGGGGTGAAAAGTGTTTACACTTGTTGCATAAAAAAAGTTGTAGTAAAGAACAGAAGTGCATTCCCAGAAATTATTACCGAGACTTTTACTCGGATCTGGAGAGCTCGTATATGAGCCATTAATCACGAGGTCGGATTTAGATTTTATCGCTCCAGCCCCACTGCTTGTAGGTAGTTTAATGGTCTTTTTAATTTCCCGATTACCTATCGTTGAAGTCACTAGACTTGAAGAGCCCGAGGAATATGTTAAGGCATCAAGCCCCATAGCTGTGATGCAATCATTCACATTAGTTGGCAATGTTTTATTTATTTTTGTCTTGCTATAGACGCACTCTAGCCCTCCTTCTGCACGCCAATGTTCCTGTCTTGCTTCAATTTGATTATTGGCTCGTTTAATTTGGTAAAAGAGGGATTTATAGCTACCGAGAGACATCATTAATGCCACAACTAGCAATACGCTCACAACTAACAACGCAGCTGCACCTTGTTGTTTCTTCATTACTGCCAGTTCCTTTGCATCGCAGTAAACGACTGCTGAGTGTGAATATCAGTCGCATCTTTCAATTCGGTTCCCAATGTAACGGTCACCAGTACACTTTTTGCATCAGTGCTTTCTAACAGTTCACTGGTAAGGTCAAAACGATTAACGTGAATAACTTTCTTATCAAAAAGATTTTTACATGAGCCAGTGCCTGCAAGGTTAATCACGTCATCAACATCCCATATCGTTGTTTGCTTTTTTTCACAAACAAATAGCGACTCTGGCGTGCTAACTCGTTGCTCATAAGCTACGTTTTTATATAAAGGAAAAGAGCTAGCGCCAGCGCCAGAAACACCTATGTAATAAGCATAAGCAATCACCCCTCTATCAACATCATCGAGAGTGTAAATTGTGTTTGATGAGCCAGATATTTTTATAGAATTGCCATCGTTACCATCAAAACCAGCACGCTGAATGTCACTCTTGAGCATTTGCACGACACTTTCAGAGTTCTGTAACAACATTAGCTCTTTCGACCGTTCCATTATCACCCTTTGACCACTCACATAAATTGCCCCCACTGTCGCAAGAGAAATAAGCCCAAGTGCAGATGCGATCATAAACTCAACAAGGCTTGCCCCTTTTTGTTTAAACATAATCATCCTTTTAAGAGCAAGTTGAATAACCGTAATATTCTGTATTGCTGCTATCACTACACACTCGCACGCGAGCAGACAAAGTGTGGGAAATAAGTTTGAGGACTTTTGAAGGTTCCCCTACGGGATAAAAACGAATACTGCCTGATGACGGACGGCCATAAACGTCGTCAAAACTGATTTGGTCTGAAGCGTAGCTAGGTGTAACGACGATCCCCTCATAAGGTGCTCCTGAAAAAGAGAACAAAACTGTCCCTTCTCCCTCCGTTCCGTTATCAGTAAGCTCGATACGCCAATTACCATCACTGGATGCACTACCGGGCATGATGATGTGTGCCCAAAGTCTTTCACGCTGTAATACTGCTTCAGACTTGCCTTCAATAACAAAGCCATGCAATTCATTAGCTAAGCGCTGCATTTTGTTGGTTTCAAAAACATTTTGGAAAGATGGTGCTGAAAACGCCAATATAATACTCAGTACAGCCACAGTAATAAGAAGCTCCAACAACGTAAACCCGCGAGGCATTTCCCAAATTCCTATGTAAACGGCAAAAGGGCCGTAATTCATCTTGCACAGATGCTATCACCTGCCAAAAATAGGCGGAAAAGTGAAAAGGAAACTACTCGTGATGATTCGAATTTCTCGCTGTAACAGCTACAAAAAAAGATTGGGAGGGATGACATTGATCGAATTACTGATAGCCGTAGTGATTGTTGGGATCATTGCGGCTGTCGCCTACCCTTCTTACACCAATCATGTGCTCAAGTCTCATAGGACGGTTGCCTTGAGCGATCTTAGTCGAATTCAGCTAGAGCTAGAGACATCTTATGATGGTGGGTACGACTGGAGTCATATTATCTCTGGAGGCACATGCACTCTATGTGATTCAGACACAGATAGATTTTCTTTCAATATTGCGAGCTCTGCAAGTACGGCCTATACCATAACAGCGACAGCAAAATCGGCTCTGGGACAAGACGACGACGAGTGCTTGACTGGCGCTAAAACGATTACTTTAACGTCAACAAATGTCGAAGAGCCAAGTGATTGCTGGAATTAGAAAGAACACCGAGATGCAAAAAGGCCTGCATTTTAGCAGGCCTTTGTATTTGTGCTTTTCACTAACGTCTTAGCTGGTTAAATCATCAAAGAACTTTTTCACACCGTTGAAAAAGCCTTCTGATTTAGGCTTGTGCTTTGTCGCCGCTTCACCACCACAAGACTCTTCAAACTCTTTGAGCAGTTCTTTTTGGCGAGAGCTTAGGTTTACTGGTGTTTCAACAACCAACTTAACAATCAAGTCACCGATACCGCCACCGCGAACGCCTTTCACACCTTTACCACGCATGCGGAACATACGACCTGTTTGCGTTTCTGAAGGCACTTTTAGGCTTACGCGACCATCTAGAGTTGGTACTTCAACTTCACCACCTAGAGCCGCCATCGCAAAGCTTACAGGCACTTCACAGTATAGGTTGTTACCATCACGTTCGAAGATATGGTGCTCTTTCACGTGCACTTGTACATACAAGTCACCCGCTGGAGCTCCCATTTCTCCCGCTTCACCTTCGCCAGATAGACGAATACGGTCGCCAGTATCAACACCTGCTGGGATCTTAACGTTAAGTGTTTTGGTTTTCTGTTTACGACCTTGACCATGACACTCATTACAAGGGTCTTTAATGATCTTGCCTTTACCGTGACAGGTTGGGCAGGTTTGTTGCACTGCGAAGAAGCCTTGGCGCATCTGTACTTGACCATGACCATGACAGGTACCACATGTTTCAGCAGATGAACCTTTCTTCGCGCCACTACCATCACAGGTATCACAGTGTACTAGTGTTGGTACTTCGATCTCTTTCGTTACACCACGAACCGCCTCTTCTAGCGTCAGTTCCATGTTGTAACGTAAGTCCGCACCACGTTGAGCACGGTGACCACCACCGCCACGACGACCACCACCAAAAATGTCGCCGAATACATCGCCAAAGATGTCGCCGAAATCAGCACCGCCGCCACCAAAGCCGCCGCCACCGAAACCACCGCCGCCTTGTTCAAAAGCAGCATGACCGTACTGGTCGTACGCCGCTTTCTTTTGAGGGTCGGTCAGAACTTCGTACGCTTCTTTTACTTCTTTAAACTTGTCCGCCGCAGACTCATCACCCTGGTTTCGGTCTGGGTGGAATTTCATCGCTAGACGCTTGTACGCCTTTTTGATATCGCGCTCTGAGGCATCACGGCTTACGCCTAATACTTCGTAAAAATCACGTTTTGACATGTTCTTCGTCACCAGTTAATTACTACAAACGGCATCGATTCACCGCTTGGTGTTTGTATCGTTCTAGGTAAGTGCACTTATCCGCAACATACTTAACTAGAAAGACAGCGTTTACAAACAGACGGGCGTAAGAGTTGCCCCAAACGCCCGCACACGAAGTCTTATCGACCCCAGATGGCTTTGCAGCCATCTGGTTAAGAAATATTATTTCTTGTCGTCTTTAACTTCTTCGAACTCAGCATCTACAACGTCGTCTTCTTTAGACTGTGCATCGGCGTCAGCACCTTGTGCTTGCTGCGCTTGAGCCTGTTGTTGAGCGATTTCCATCAGTTTTTGAGAAGCAGTCATCAGTGCTTGAACTTTAGCATCGATAGCTTCTTTGTCTTCGCCTTTGCGCGCTGTTTCTAGCTCAGAAATTGCTGCTTCAATCTTCTCTTTCTCTTCTGCAGGTAGTGCTTCACCAGCTTCTTCTACTTGCTTACGAGTACCGTGAATCATTTGGTCAGCTTGGTTACGTGCAGTCGCTAGCTCTTCGAACTTTTTGTCCGCTTCTTTGTTAGCTTCTGCTTCTTGAACCATTTTCTCGATGTCTTCATCGCTTAGACCGCCAGAAGCTTGGATAGTGATCTTCTGCTCTTTACCAGTCTGCTTGTCTTTCGCTGACACGTGTAGGATACCGTCCGCATCAAGGTCAAAAGTAACCTCGATTTGTGGCATACCACGTGGTGCAGGCTGGATGCCTTCTAGGTTGAATTGACCTAGAGACTTGTTGTACATCGCTTGCTTACGCTCACCTTGTAGAACGTGGATAGTAACCGCGCTCTGGTTGTCTTCCGCTGTAGAGAAAACTTGGTTCGCTTTAGTTGGGATAGTTGTGTTCTTCTCAACTAACTTAGTCATTACGCCACCCATTGTCTCGATACCTAGAGACAGTGGAGTTACGTCTAGTAGTAGTACGTCTTTAACGTCACCAGCAAGTACACCACCTTGAACTGCAGCACCCATTGCTACTGCTTCGTCAGGGTTTACGTCACGGCGCGCTTCTTTACCAAAGAACTCAGCAACTTTCGCTTGAACCATTGGCATACGAGTCTGACCACCAACTAGGATTACGTCAGTGATGTCGTTTACTGATAGATCAGCGTCAGCTAGAGCTACTTTTAGCGGCTCAAGAGAGCGTTGTACTAGGTCTTCAACTAGAGATTCTAGTTTTGCACGAGTCACTTTAATGTTCATGTGCTTAGGACCAGTTGCATCTGCAGTAACGTAAGGTAGGTTTACGTCAGTTTGAGAAGTAGAAGAAAGCTCGATTTTCGCTTTTTCTGCTGCTTCTTTAACACGCTGCATTGCTAGTGGATCGTTCTTAAGATCGATACCTTGCTCTTTCTTAAACTCGTCTACTAAGTAGTTGATTAGGCGGTTATCAAAGTCTTCACCACCAAGGTGAGTATCACCGTTAGTCGCTAGAACTTCGAATGTTTTCTCGCCTTCAACTTCATCGATTTCGATGATAGAGATATCGAATGTACCACCACCAAGGTCGTATACCGCGATAGTGCGATCGCCGCCTTTCTTATCAAGACCGTAAGCTAGCGCTGCTGCTGTTGGTTCGTTGATGATACGTTTAACTTCTAGACCTGCGATACGACCAGCATCTTTTGTAGCTTGACGCTGAGCATCGTTAAAGTAAGCAGGTACTGTGATAACTGCGCCAGTTACTTCCTCACCAAGGAAATCTTCAGCAGTTTTCTTCATTTTCTTAAGAACTTCAGCAGAAACCTGAGGAGCCGCCATTTTTTGGCCTTTTGCTTCTACCCAAGCGTCACCGTTGTCAGCCTTAACAATTTTGTAAGGCATGATTTGGATGTCACGCTGAACTTCTTCGTCTTCAAAACGACGACCGATTAGACGCTTAATTGCAAATAGCGTGTTTTCTGGGTTAGTTACTGCTTGACGTTTCGCAGGTTGACCTACTAGCGTCTCACCGTCAGTGTAAGCAATAACCGATGCAGTAGTACGTTCGCCCTCTGCGTTTTCAATTACACGTGGTTTGTCGCCGTCTAATACAGCAACACATGAGTTAGTAGTACCTAAGTCAATACCAATGATTTTACCCATCTGGCTATCTCCGAATAAATTCTATTTTCGTTTGGTTATAACCCCAATGTGGGGGGAGGAGAATCGGGTTTCAACCCTTGCTCACAAACAAAAATAATCAATGTTTGCTTCTCTATGCCACATAGATAAGGGCGGCAAAATGCTTTTCAAGGGCAGAATTAAAAAAAAGCGTCTTTTTTCGAAATTTATGTGTTTCTTTCTGATTAGTTGGGAACTCGTCACACTGCTGTAGCGCAACAAAACGCCATTTCCCAGATGAATTTATTTATGCCCGACTCTTCCTAAACAAAAAACGAGCTCATAAGAGCTCGCTTCAATATTAGGGTTAAAATAAATGATTCAAGACATTATGCGTTCGCTTGAGCAGGCTCAGCGTCAACGCCTTCTTCTTTACCAATCTCACCTTCTGTTTTTGCAACAATGGTGTTTACCGCCGTGTCGCCCACAACATTTGAAGACGTACAGAACATGTCATTAATACGGTCAACCGCAGCAATAATTGCCAAGCCTTCAGGTGGTAAGCCTAGTTGGTGAAGCAAAACGCCTACCATTACCACGCCGCCTCCAGGAACGCCACCAGCACCAATAGATAATAGAAGAATAGTTAAACCAAGCGTGAAGATGTCTGCGGTGTTAATTGGCTGGCCAAAAGCGTTCGCAACAAACATCGTTGCTAGAGCAATATAGATAGACACACCAGACATGTTCATCGTTGCGCCCAGTGGTACACCGAAGCCAGCAACCGATTTAGAGACCTGAAGCTTTTCTGTCAGTGTACGCATCGTTACCGGGATAGTCGCGTTTGAGCTCGCGGTAGATAGAGAGAACAGAATCTGCTCACGAGTTGCACGTAGGAAAGTCTTTGGAGAGGTCCCTGTCGCAAGACTTACTGCCATTGGATAGAAGAAGAAGATCCAGAACACCAACATCGCAACCACCAAGACCACATAACCAGCCACGGACATCAATGTATTGGCGTTTAGTGTTGCACCCAATTGAATCATTAGCGCGAACACACCATATGGCGCAAGACTCATCACTAACCCAACCAGTTTCATCATGATTTCATTTGCCATTTTGAACGTGCGGATGGCAGGACCACCACGAGAATCCAAAGCTTGAATTGCAAGACCTGTCAGAATTGCCATGAAGATGATTTGCAGCATGTCGCCGTTAGCAAACGCTTGTACTGGGTTGCTAGGAACAATGTTAACAACTAGAGAGAAAATGTCCGGCGTTTCTGTCGTCGTCAGCTGTACGGCCTCAGATACCGTTCCTGCCAGATTAGCACCAGCTCCTGGCTGGAAAATCAAACCAACAGTCAAAGCCGCCGTAATCGCAATGATGGTGTTAAGAATGTAGAGGGTAAAAGTTTTTCCACCAAGACGACCAAATGCACTGATGTCTTTCAAGTCAACAATGCCGCATACGATTGAAACGTAAACTAAAGGAACAACAAGCAATTTGATCAGCGAGACAAACATGCCGCCAACGCCTTCTGCTGCTCCAAGTAGGTATGTATCAAAAATCGCAATACCGCTAAATAAGTACTGAATTGCTGTTCCGAGCACAAGGCCGGCAAACAAGCCTATAAAAATCTTACTAGAAAGCGATTTATCCATTATAAATCTCCGATATGTTGTGTTTGCTATTTACATCTTTGTAGTTATATATGCTTACTTTTAAAGCATTAGTCGCAAATCATACACACGAAGGTTACAAAATAAAGTGATAATTTACATTTTTGTTAACGAAACTATTGTAGAAAAAATGACTATCTTTACATTCCTATGCAGGACAAACATTCACACAACGAATAATTACAATTACTTATAGCCCTCTTCGTTCATAAACACGCAGTGAGATGAGAAGAAATCTCCTATAGGAAAATAATTAACCAATAAGAAAAAATATGAAGGGGATCAAACTTCCATTTTATCGATATACAATGAAGCTCATTACAACAACTTACGTTTAAAACAAAAAAGCGCCCATCAAAAAATGATGGGCGCTTTATACTTGAAAACAGGCAGTTAAGGTTATTTAGCAACCATTACCATTGCCGGACGAATCACACGGCCGTTTAGTTCGTAACCTTTTTGCATAACAAACATAACTGTGTTTGATTCATGATCTGGGCTTTCCTGAATCGACATCGCTTGATGGAACTCTGGGTTGAATGCTTCACCTTCAGGGTTGATTGCTTTCAAGCCAAATTTCGCCACAACGTCGACAAACGTTTTGTGTGTTAACTCAACACCTTCTAGGAACGGCTTAACCGTTTCATTCTCTGTATC
Source organism: Vibrio sp. RM-41-2B (assembly GCF_024744415.1). Taxonomy (NCBI): domain Bacteria; kingdom Pseudomonadati; phylum Pseudomonadota; class Gammaproteobacteria; order Vibrionales; family Vibrionaceae; genus Vibrio; species Vibrio sp. RM-41-2B. The sequence goes on from NZ_JAMQWD010000032.1 coordinate 92,344, forward strand.
TGCCGCTTGAATTGCACGCTCTAGGTTATCAATAACAGGAAGCAACTCTTCGGCAAACTTGTTCAACGCAAACTTACGTGCTTTATCGATCTCTTGCTCGGTACGACGACGCATGTTTTCTACTTCAGCTTTAGAACGCAACACCGCATCTTGCTGCTCTTTTACTTTTGCCTCGCTAGACAATAGTGCCGCTTCTAGTTGAGCAATCTTAGCGTCTGTCTCATCACCAATTTCTTCAAGCTCAGCTTCTACTTCTTGTGCTTCAGCTTCTACTTTTTCAGCCTCTTCGATGATTTGATCAAGCTCTTCTTCTGTAACTTTGTTTTCTTCGTTGCTCATGATATCTCCAGAATTCAACATAATGCCCTTAAAGCCATGCGCGTTTTTGCGGGCTTTAACCACATAAAAATTCGCATATTTAGGTGACTTGCCATTATTATGGGGATGAAGATTCCTGATTCAAGCCTCTTTAATGCGGAAATGCTATGAAAAATCCATGTAACGTGATCGCGATTATCGGAAAACCAAGAGATCAACAAGCAATTCAAACTCATAAAGAGTTGTACCAATGGCTGACCTCTGAAGGCTATAAAGTATTTATTGACGATCGCCTTGCCGCAATACTGGATGATATCCCGCAGAGTCAATTTGCCAGTTTAGTTGAACTAGGAAAAAATGCCGATCTAGCCATTGTGGTTGGTGGGGATGGCAACATGCTAGGCGCGGCAAGAATTTTATCCCGATTTGATGTACCAGTCATAGGGGTGAACCGTGGAAACCTGGGCTTCTTAACTGACTTAAACCCAGACGAGTTCCAAGCGTCTCTGCAAGCGGTACTCGACGGTGAGTATATTGAAGAAGAGCGCTTTCTCTTAGAAGCGGAAGTACACCGTCACGGGCAAATTAAAAGCCACAACGCTGCGCTAAATGAAGCTGTACTTCACCCAGGGCAAATTGCCCATATGATTGAATTTGAAGTGTACATTGATGAAAGCTTCGCCTTCTCTTTACGAGCCGATGGTTTGATTGTCTCCACACCAACGGGCTCGACCGCATATTCGCTTTCTGGCGGTGGTCCAATTCTTTCGCCTAGCTTGAATGCCATTTCACTCGTGCCAATGTTTCCTCATACCTTGTCGAGTCGACCTTTGGTGGTTGATGGAAAGCGTCGAATTAAATTGGTGGTGTCACCAGAGAACCGAGGAACACAAGAAGTTAGCTGTGATGGACAAGTGTCTCTCCCTGTTTCTCCAGGAGACGAAATCCACATCTATCAAAGTCCAAATGTGCTCAAACTCATCCATCCCAAAGACTACAGCTACTATCACGTTTTACGTAACAAGCTTGGTTGGTCTAGTAAATTGTTCTAACACTTGTTACTCAGGGAAATGACTTCAATAAAAAAGCCAGTAGCTTAATTGCCACTGGCTTTTGGCTTTCTTAGACAAGAAATAGACACAAAGTAGTGAGGCGACACGATATTTGCTGTCATTAAAGAGAAGTTTATAAATTTTGATCCTGTGGGCAAAGTTTACACAAAAGATAGAAAAGCAAATTCAATGATCTATGTCCGGTGATATTCTCACCATGAATAGAGTATTAACTCTATTTCATAAAATCAATAAAGGACATATTATGAAGAAAACCATCATTCTGTCTGTTCTCAGTACATTAGCACTTATTGGCTGCCAATCAGAGGAAACGCAAGTCAACAGTGTATCCAACGCAAAAGCGGAAGATATCACTAAGACGAAGCGTGCCCTCGCTCAACAATTGAGTGAGAACTATGCTGCCATTGAACCCATGTTGAGAAGAGATATTACTCCTCAACAGACTAACGTCTCTGTATCAGCATTTGTTCAACAAAACCCCAACTCCGAGTTTAGCCGTCAGCTTGTACAAGCTGACACTCAAATTCGTAGCTGGAAAGGTATTTCTGAATACTCAGATCAGTTGCTGGAAGTTCGTTTAGCGAATGAGAGCATGATATCAGCATGGCAAAGTGGCGAGGTCGAGCCATTATTTGCATTTGAACCAAGTGGTGATGATGAGAATTGGCAATACATCGAAGCATTTGATGTGTATGGCAACATCCATCAACTCGATGTTTACCAGCTCCCTGATGTACCTGTACTTGTCGTTGATAACAACAGCTCTGCAGAGCTAAAGGCTGGCTTGCAAGCTATGCAGGCTGAAATGAAAAAACTCGGTCAGCCAGCTTTAGTTCAACCATACGTTGCTGATGAACAACGCCAAAATGCACCGCTATTGTCAAGTAGCACAGTGGGCGAAGCGGCTCCAATTCAAACAACGCAGTTGAAAAAGATCCGTCTCGCCGATGACAAAGAACCTTGGATCTCTGGCAAGGCAGAAATCTACGCTATCGTAACGGGCGTCAATCCAAGTCGTGATGAACCAACTCTCGATTTAGTGGAGCTTCCATACTTAGACTACGATAACCAAGATTACTACCCGAATCAGATCATTATTCACTGGTCTCGTTACCGCTGGGGCGCTGCAGACATCGTGCTCATGGAACAAGATGATGGTACAGACTATAAACAGTTGGCAAAACTCCTCGTTCAAGTTGCTGGAGAAGTGCTGAAAGCGATTCCAGATCCAGAAGTTCAGGCTTACGCGATTATTCCGCAAATCACGAATAAGATCATCGACACTATCCCTGACGGCGTCCTAACGAATGATGATGACTTCGTCGACGTTTACTACACACTAATGCAAGACACATCATACGTGGATCATCCAGGTGCTGGTGTGAATGCAGTAGTCACATTAGAGCCGCTCACGATTAACCCAACTCGTCCGTAACCTGTTCAATTTTAATGAGTCGTTGTAATCACTTCGGCTCATTTTTCCCACTTCATCACAAAAAAGCACCCCACACAGAAATTTTTTCTCACCTGTCTTTACTGTATAAGAGAACAGTATATACTGTTCTCTTATACAGTATTGTTCAGTTATACAGGTAAATAAAAATGCTGGCTCATCTAAGTGTTAATAATTTTGCGATTGTTAAGTCTTTACAACTCGAGCTGTCTAAGGGCATGACCACCATCACAGGTGAAACAGGCGCGGGTAAATCCATTGCTATCGATGCACTTGGGCTCTGCTTAGGCGGACGAGCCGAAGCTGGCATGGTTCGACAAGGTGAAGAAAAAACCGAAGTTAGTGCCGCTTTTTTACTGGACAACAACCTACATGCAACGCGTTGGCTAGAAGATAACGATCTGCTTGATGGCAGTGAATGTATTTTGCGTCGCATCATCACAAAAGAAGGTCGATCAAGAGCCTTCATTAATGGCAGTCCTGTCCCACTTTCACAACTCAAATCTCTAGGGCAACTGCTGATCAATATCCATGGGCAACACGCTCATCATCAATTGATGAAAAGCGAACACCAAATGGCTATGCTCGACCAATATGCAGGTCATCTAAACCTACTAAAAAGCACACGAAGTGCTTACCAACATTGGCGTCAGGCAGACAATAACCTCAAGCAACTAAAAGAAAATAGCCAGCAAAACCAGGCGCAAAAACAGTTGCTTGAATACCAAATCAAAGAACTAAATGAGTTATCGCTAGGTGAAGAAGAATTTGCAGAGCTCGAGCAAGAGCACAAACGACTATCCAATAGTGGTGAACTCGCCACTACCTGTCAGCAAGCCATCGAACTTATTTACGAAGGTGAAGAAGTCAATGCGCTTGGTATTTTGCAATCGGCCAATCACTCCCTAATTCAACTAGCTGAGTTAGATGCAAAGCTATCTGAGCTACCCAACATGTTGTCAGAAGCGATGATTCAACTGGAAGAAACGAAGAACGAATTACGCAGTTATCTAGATGGCATAGATGTGGATCCTGCTCGTATGGCTTATGTAGAAGAACGTTTTTCTAAAGTGATGTCTGTTGCTCGCAAACACCACGTGATGCCAGAAGAACTATACCAACATCACCAAGATCTTCTGGCCCAAGTAGAAGCGTTAGATTGCTCTGATGAACGTTTAGATGAACTCGCGCAAGAAGTGGAACAAAAGTACCAAAGCTTCCTAAACCAAGCAGAAAAACTACACAAATCACGCAGCCGTTACGCAAAAGAACTGAACAAACTGATCACACAAAGCATGCACGAATTGAGCATGGAAAAAGCGGTATTCAATATCGATGTCAGCAATGAAAACACGCACCCATCACCACTTGGCATGGACAGTGTGTGCTTCTTAGTATCGACTAACCCAGGGCAACCATTGCAACCTATAGCAAAAGTTGCGTCAGGCGGTGAGCTATCACGCATCTCTTTAGCTATCCAAGTGATTACCGCTCAGAAAGTGGATACACCAAGCTTGATCTTCGATGAGGTGGATGTCGGTATTAGTGGTCCAACAGCAGCAGTCGTCGGCAAAATGTTACGCAAGCTTGGCGAGTCTACTCAGGTATTGTGTGTCACTCACCTCCCTCAAGTTGCGGGGTGTGGCCATCAACAAATGTTCGTGGCTAAACAAACCAAAGCTGGCCAAACCGAAACACAAATGCACGCATTAGATGAACAACAGCGTGTGGCAGAATTAGCTCGCCTACTTGGAGGTAGCCAAATTACAGATTCTACCCTTGCAAACGCCAAAGAGCTCCTCATCGCCGCTTAGCCATGCTCTTCCAAAGATAGAGTCACGAACACTGCTCCGTGACTCTACCTCCCCCATCACCATATCAAAGTGCTTGGGTGCTGATTCCCTTTCGAAATAATGGTCAGTGCAACCCCATAGCTCAATAACTTGGCTATTTGTCATTAGTTACCGCTTAAACTGGATAGAAAACCGCTCATCGACATAAACATACATGTGAGAGAATCAATAAATGCAACTCAACTCAAAATTCGTTGTCAGATTTCCTATCATACGACGCATAGCTTTTTACATCTGCGTCGAGCTTGTTTATTATCAGCGCAGTATTTTAAAGGTTACTAAGAAATTATTATGCAATTAAAGAAGTGGTTAGTTGCCGTACCATTAGCAATGACATTGCTGACAGGATGTTCGGTATTGGAAAAACTGGTTTATCGCATTGATATCAACCAAGGCAACTATGTAGAACAAAGTGCGGTAGATAAATTAAAGTTTGGGATGACTAAAGCACAGGTTCGCTTCGTACTAGGGTCGCCAATGCTTATTGAAAACGGCTACCCAAACACTTGGTACTACATTTATCACCATACTCCTGGTCACGGTGATCCAGTGCAAAAAGACCTGATCGTTAACTTTAACGATCAAGGCACACTCGCAGATATCAGTGGTGACTTCCCAAAAAGTGACGCTTTTTACGAGCAGATTCAGTAAACGACTTTTGCAAAAAACCTCTCACATGAGAGGTTTTTTATTATCTAGATATCGCGCAATCACACTTTGAATCAATGACGCCATCCATTGGGATTGATATCAAGTCTACTTATTCTTACGTACAGAGCTAGGCTTACCACCGGTGACTGGGTCTGCATTCCCCTCGGCTTTAGCCTGCTCCGCCCGCTTACGACGAATCTCTTTCGGGTCTGCGAGTAACGGACGATATATCTCTATTCGATCTCGATCTCGAACGGTCGCATCTAACTTCACATTACGACTAAACACACCCACTTTATTCTTAGATAAATCAATTTCAGGGTATAACTCTAACACGCCAGATTGTCGAATGATCTCTTCTACCGTTGCGTGATTATTCACCACTAAATTAAATACACGCTGTTCATGAGGAAGAGCATAGACAACCTCTACGTGAATCATATCTGACTCAATACTCATAACACTCGTAGACCTGTTTTGCGCGTTTAGTGAATGCATTTACCATGTTACTGGTAAGCTCGTTAAAAACCTTACCGAAGGCCATCTCAATCATTTTACTTGAGAATTCAAACTCAAGCTTTAGCTCAACCTTGCAAGCTTGCTCATCTAGCGCGGTAAAAATCCAACCACCACGCAATGTCTTAAACGGACCATCCACCAAGTTCATCATAATTGCTTGGCCTGGGATCAGCTCATTTGAAGTAGTAAACGTTTTGCTGATACCAGCCTTCGCCACATCGACAGAAGCCACCATACCATTACCCGAAGACTCAATGATTCTAGAGCCCGAGCAACCAGGCAGAAACTCAGGGTATTTAGCAACATCGTTAACCAGATTGAACATCTGTTCAGCACTAAAAGACACAAGCGCAGAACGGCTGACTTGCTTCATACATACTCCTATCGATACATGTACAGATTTAAAGCTCCTGCCAATTTTACTTTTATTCCACGATTGCGCAAATAAAAGGATTTCCTATCCGATATCCAACCCGTATAATGTCGCTATTATGGCAAAGAAAAAAACGAAACAAAAAGCGGGTAGCAATACTATCGCGCTGAATAAAAAAGCTCGCCACGAGTATTTCATCGATGATGAAATCGAAGCTGGCTTGGAGCTCCAAGGTTGGGAAGTGAAAGCCCTTCGCCAAGGTAAAGCCAATATTTCTGAAAGTTACGTATTTATGCGTGACGGTGAAGCCTTTGTGAGTGGCATGACAATCACTCCTTTAAATCAGGCATCGACACACGTTGTGGCGAACCCCACACGTGTGCGTAAACTACTAATGAGTCGTCGTGAACTAGACAACCTATTCGGACGTGTGAACCGTGAAGGTATGACATTAACGGCGCTCTCTCTGTACTGGTCTCGCTCTTGGGTGAAACTAAAAATTGGCGTAGCAAAAGGTAAAAAGCTGCACGATAAACGTACGGATTTAAAAGAAAAAGACTGGGCAAGAGAGAAAGCACGCGTAATGAAGAGTACACTGCGTTAATCTTGACCACTTAAACGCATAGTACTGGACAGCCAATGCTTTTCTGTTACTATGCGAATATTACCTGGGGCTGATTTAGGATTCGACGGGAATTCAGAAGTCTGAGGTGCATGCCGAGGTGCGGTAGGCCTCGTTAACAAACCGCAAAAAAATAGTCGCAAACGACGAAAACTACGCACTAGCAGCTTAATAACCTGCTCAGAGCTCTCTCGCCCTAGCTTCCGCACGTAAGACGGGGAATAACGAGGGATCAAACCCAAACGCGCTAGCCCGGATTCTCCCGCCTGAGAGATGAACGGCGAATTTTAATTCAGGCTAGTCATTCATTAGCGTGTCGGTTCGCAGGTGGGTGGCGAAATTAAAGATCGACTAAGCATGTAGTACCAATGATGAACGGTTTTCGGACGCGGGTTCAACTCCCGCCAGCTCCACCAAACATCATGTAAGCCTCTGATTTTTCAGGGGCTTTCTTTTTATATATGCCTATGAAAAGAGAAATTGAGGTACATCCTGTTCTACATATGGACGGAGATGACACTTTGCACATGACACAACGGGCAAACGGTAACTGGTACTATCAACGCCGTATCCCAACCCACTCTCAGCCATTCTTTGGCAACAAAAAGTCCATCAAAATCTCACTGCGCACCAAGTCTGTCGCAGAGGCTCGTGTTAGAGCGCGTCAGCTATCTGTAGAGCATGACGTCCTATTTGCGCAGCATGAGACTCTCGCAACAACGACAAGCAAACCTAAAGGCTACGCAAGTAACCCACTTGAGGTGCTCGTTGACGTCAAAGCTAGCCAAGCTCAACACAAAGAAATCACTCAAGCGACGTCTGGCAACCTAGTAGGAACTCAGAGCTTACTACACGCACAAGTCTTTACTGCGCCACTAAAGGAGCGTGAGAGCGTCTTTACGGGTATTGAGGCAATGAGAGATGATTTATGCGAACTAATGTGCGACCTTGCCGAAAATAGATTGAGTGAGTATGACGCCAAGCTTTCGCGCTCATGGCGTATCATTGAGGGTGCGATGGAGTCAGAGCACTACGAGTACTTTGTAGAGCAACCATTTGAAACTCAAAGACAACTTGTCATCGAGAGCTGTAGAAAGTCGATACAAGGATTATCCTCATTAACTACTCAGCTCACAGATGTGATGGCAGAGCGTCTTGAGTTACCTAATGCGTCTGATACCTACCTTCATGAGCTAAGGGGAACGCAAGCTCCTACGGAGAGCGAACATCAAAGCTTGCTGTTATCTGAATGCGTAGAGCTTTACCTCAAGGATAGAGAAAAAGACAACATGCAACCCAAGACCTTTGAAAGCTACAAGGCTCGTATGCGACTCATGCTATACATCTTGGGCGACCGTCCTATTGACTCTCTCAAGCGTGCTGATGCTTTGATGTTCAAGGATAAACTCTTGCAGTTACCAGCGAACCTCAACAAAGTGTCGAGCTTTAAGGGCTTACCTGTTGATGATGTCATTGCTCTCAAACCGACACCGATGGCAGTGAGCACAGCAAATGACACAATGACTGGTGTTAGCTCATTCTTCGACTGGTGCGTGTTGAATGAGTACGCGTCCAAGAATGCCTTTAAAGGACTCAAAGTAAAGACCAAGAAAAAGGCATCTGATGAGCGTAGTGCGTTCACTGAGTCTGACTTAAAGACCCTATTTCAGCATCCATACTTCCAAGGAGGTGAGAGTAAACACCCACACTATTACTGGCTACCTGTACTAGGGCTTTATACAGGTGCTCGTCTCAACGAGTTGTGTCAGTTGCATGTATGTGACGTTCGTAGAGATGATGAGAGCGGACTTTGGACTATGACCATCACCAATACTCAAGAAGACCAGAAAACCAAGAATATGAGTTCAATTCGCACTATTCCACTGCACCCTAAATTAATTGAACTAGGGTTCGTTGACTACGTACAGAACCTCACTCATGAGCGCGTCTTTCCTGAGCTTAAGAGAGGAAGAGATGGGTATGGACAAGCACCATCCAAATGGTTTGCTCGCTTCCGTGACAAAGTGCTGCCTAACGCCAAGAACGAACATAAGGCTTACCATTCTTTCAGGCACACTTTCATCAACGCCCTGAAGCAATCAGGCGTATCCCGCAGTCATGCAGCAGCCTATGTGGGTCATGGGGACGGAAGTGAAACGTTTGGACGGTATGGTAAAGCTTATGTCGCATCAGCATTAGCTCCTATATTGGACAACATTACGTTCGACTTCGACATAAAGCCCTATGTACTACCTAACTAGTACAAATTAAAAGGTAACACCTGACGTCTACCCAAGTGTTACCTTTCATTTTACATTTTACCTTCGGCTGCTTGTCTCGCTAAGCAGTCTGAATGCTCATTACCTTTGATGCCAGAGTGACCAGCTACGTGCTCAACGCTAACACGTGGACGAATAGCTTTAAGCTCGTCTATCAGCATCCATAAGTCCTGATTAGCGACAGGCTTCTTGCTTGAGTTGCGCCAAGCGTTACGCTTCCAGCTATCAAGCCATTCATTGAAGCCCCGCACACAGTACTGACTGTCACTAAAAACATTGTCCCCCTCACCTGCTACAAGTAAGGCAATGATGAGAGCCAGAAGCTCAGCCCTTTGGCTGGTGACACCGCCAGTCCTGCGAACCGAGGATGAGTACTCATAGACGCATTGACCAAGAGCGTCGTAAACCGCGATACCAACCCCCCCTTGAAGACACCCGTGCTGATTGTCTGGTGCTGAACCATCGCAATAGATACTTAGTGGGTGCTGAGCGTTGTGTAATAGATGTGTCGTTTGAAGTTGTGTGTTCATATTGAGTCCTTAATCGTAAAGCCACACCGAAAGCCCCACATAGCCAACTACACCAACGAAAGACTCGTAGTGACTAGCTGACAGCATGGCTTTGCGGTTAAGCGTTGGGTTTGAAGTGAAGTAGACCTTGTGGTGGCCTATTGTGGGTTGTGGAGATCTGAGGGTTAATCAGGCAGCTTGGAGTGATAGCGCTGATGTGGCATGTATCGAGCGTTTAAAGGTAATGCTGTAGTTCGCACCTTCATCACCACCTAAACACACGATATAGCCGTGGTGGTCAAGCCGCTTTAGCGACTCTCGAATAGTACGAGGCTTGAGCCTTAGAGCTTCTTCAAGCGTCGACATCGACACGATAAGATACTTTGCCCCTTTCGGTAGCATTCGTTCTGCAACAGTAAAGACTCGCTTGTCACTAACACTGAGCCTGTACTGAGACTCACTTTCAGGGATTGTTGTCTCATGACGAGGTATCCCATACATTTGTGCTAACTGAGACGCTACCTTACGGCAAACAGATAAGTACAACGCAATGGTGCGCTTTGAATACGACTCGCGGCTTAGTGCTTTGAGACTGACATTAAGACGCCTTTCAAGACTGTCATAGGTAAGTGTATCGAGCGTCTGAAGCAATCGAAAGATTCGGCTTCTAGACAGCCCTCGACCTACCCCAGACAAACGACAGGCGTTATCAAAGACGGCCATCTGGCGACGACTAAGGTCTGAGTACTCAAGTGCACAAGCAAGCTTAGCTTTCAGCTTTGAGTTGTTTACATACGTCATATCAAGTCCTTTAAAAACAATCAATTACAGAACAATCCTGCAAGACTGCAACATATATAAGAAAGGCATTGAGTAGTTACTTAGGGTTGGGTAGAAAGGACGATGATTGATAGGAAGACGCAGAGCTTAAAGTCTCTCTAAGAACTACTTTAAGTTAGGCTCTAAGTAAGTGATTGTTATTGTTAATAACTACAATCACATCTTAAAGACAGACTTTAAGTATCCACGCCCTACACCAGCACGTCTTACAAGCTTAAAGCTTCCCTTAAAGAGAACTCTTAAGCTTTGCGTCTGGTGCATGTGTTGCTCTTTGTCTCTCTGCTTGCCCAAGGCATTAAGACTCACTCTCTATGAAGCCGAGAGGTTACGAGGTGATGGCCTTGAAGCCCACTCAGTGCGTGACTCTGATGTGTGACTTCTTGCTGTGGTTTGGCGGCTACAGTCCGCATTGGGTTTGTTCTTATAGGCAGTCGTAATTACAGGTTATTAACATCCTGTCAGACTCACCGTATCGGGCTGCGCCCTATAGGCAGTCGTAATTCGATTGGCATTGCGTTGAGACTCAAAGAGAGCGTAAAGGCAGGGGATGAGAGCGTTGATACCTCGATGGTTTGACCCAACTAAAACAGACAAGGGCAGGCGTTGCACCCGCCCAAGTGACCTAGATAAGCTCGGCGTTAACCTCCGCCATGTAAGGCGCTAAGACATTCTCAATGCCATTTGTAGCGTCCTCAAAGACACCAAGCTCTACTAACGCTTTAACATGCCCCCACACCTCTTGGTGCAGCTGCGAGTCTTGCGTTGTAAGCAGCGTTTGAGTATCAAGATGATTAGAGGCTTTAATAGTTAAGACGTCGTTCATATCAATGCTCCTTTGTGCTTAAGGTGAGCTAAAGATACCGAAACTCAACTTGGTTGTGTTATGTGTAGTCACTAGTGAGTGCAATAACTTGAATATGGTCACGCAAGAGCTTGCTAAGTGAGCACTTATTGTTCAACCAGCCGACACTTAGAACACGGTGCCAGCTTCAACCGCCTTCTTCTTCACTCTCTGTACGGTACTTGCATTACAGCCAAGCTCCTGAGCGACACCACGGATAGACTTTCCCTCAAGTAACAACTCAATGATACGCTGATGCTGCTTGGTATTAGCTTTGCGTCCTTGGAACTTCTCAGCCCACTTCGCAGGGTTAGCTTTAAGCGCTTGTCTTCCAGCCTCAGCCGACGCTAAGCGATTCTTACGCTCTGCCGCAGCCATAGCCGTGAGCATGGTAATCTGGATGTCAGTGACCATGTTCTGCATGTCATCATCTTTGCTTGAGTATGAGAACGTCAGACCTTGGTTGATAGTCTTAATGCACACCCCCCTGTCGAGAAGCTCACGTATAGTCGATTCAGCGTCTCGATAGTCACGCCCTAAACGGTCAACCCACCATACGACTAGAGTATCTCCTTTGCGTAGCTTACCAAGAAGAACCGATAGCCCTGCCCTCTCTTTAGCTGGCACAGTACCCGACACTTTCTCTGTCGTAATCTCCGCATCAGGGTAAAGCTTTGAGATGTCACTCAATTGGCTGTCCACGTTCTGTTCCTTAGTCGACACACGGACATAAGCAAAGACCATTGAGTTGCTGTCATTGGATTGAGTTGTCATTGTCATACCTCGAACGAGTGCTTTAGGTTGCTGTGTGCTTAACTTATTGTATGCATATCGACAAGTCAACACCTAAAGCACACAAAAATAACACCCTTAGAATGTATGCATTTGGGCATAACCTATTGCACTTGACCTATAACAAGAGTATTCCAACTCATACCTTTAAAGTTAGATATGAGCTGGTAGTAGTTCTATCGAAATGTAGTTCCCAAGCGAGGGTGAAGGGGGTATGGGGGAAAAGCTGGCAATCTCACTATGTATATGGGTGCTCAGATTTTTTACAGAAAAATAAAGCCTCTGACAATCAAACCGGATATTCCTCTAAAAACTCCGATTCGGTCAAAACCTCAACCCCTAGCTTTTGAGCATTTAATAGCTTAGCGCTATAGTCAGCCTTCTTATCGCCTACAACAAGTAACTTAGTATCCTTTGCTATCGCTTTTTTACACACAAAGTTATATTTTTGGGCCAAAAGACGCTCTAACTCTTTACGTTGCATTAGCTCAAACGTTCCCGTAAGCGCGATCCGCATGCCATCAGCTTGTACCACCTCACCGCTGTACAAGTCATCAATGCTTATAGACACACTCATTGGGTGATTGTTATTTTTCCGCGTAGGCTTGTGCTCACGCAACTCTATTGGAGCATCAGACATTTCACCAACACTAGAGGCAAACATTTTTTCGTTCATAAAAAAGATGTCCGCCCCAGCATTTCTCATTTCGATTGCTCTTTCAACTTTTAATCCAAAAGCTCCATGCTTCCAACCATGACTAGGCTTATCAGCAATAACAACCACCCTGCAAAGCTTGCTTATATTCCCCTTTACGCGAAGCCCCTTACGTCGAGCGGCATCCTCATGGTCTCTTAGCCTATCCCCGAAGTCACCACTAAAGACAACACCATCACCTAAGGACAAATAACACTCACCTTGATTTAGACTCATTAGACTATTGACTAGTGATGTATGAGCATCCTCTTCCTTCTGCTCAATACCCTTAACGAGGAAACTCAAGAACTCCATCTGATTTAGCTTCCCTTCCGAGATAAGAGTTAGCGACTCTCCTGGACCTTTTTTGAATAACTCATAACGCACGAACCCAAAGTCCATCTCTCGATAGGTTTCATAGTCACCACTATCCCCTATACGAGATTTCACAACGAGCCCCATAGGGTCAGCGTACTTGACAGAAACAACATGCTTCCCATTAGTACTTGGTATGGTATCTCCGCGCTTAAACGCAATAACTGCGCCTTGGGTCCACACCAACCTTTGGCTTCTCTTTGCCATACAAAACGTCAAGTACAAGTAGTCATCTTCTGACAAGCCAACTCGCTCAACTGTAGGCTTGTGCCCTGCCCAAATGCGTGAGTTCGAGGAAGATATAAGAGCTTTTTTTCTCTTGGCCTTGTCGTTTGTACGGATATTGAGACGGCTTGGCAACGCCATCTTTTGACCAACCTTAAAATACTCTCTCACAACTCTAGGTGTAAACTTAATATCTAACGCATCTCTCATACCAAAGGGGACTCGAAAGCCCCAATCGTCAAGATGTAAATCACCAGACCAAGCCGAGGTCGTAATTCTAGGTACTATGAGTTTGTCTGAGCGTTTGCCTGCCATTATACGAGACAGTGCATTTGTGACCTTATTGTGTAGTTCCATGTCGTCCTTGCCTATAGTTAAGCCTAAAGCATTACGACACCAACTCTAATAGCTCAGGGGCTGTCGTGTCTCGCCCATCAGAGTTGATATGTGAACATAATCATACAAACTGCATGCACTTAATCCAAAGTTCAATAGAGAGCAGAGCCGTTCAACTCCCAAAGTGGGAACTGAACCGAACTAGCAGTGTTCTACAAGGTGTGCTACATTTCGAGTAAACCACTGGTGTACCTTCCTTGTATATCAGAGACTTACAAAGGAAAAGGCGACGAACTCTCGAATCCCGCCAGCTCCACCAAACGTTTGGAAAAGGCCACCTTCGGGTGGCCTTTTTTGTATCTACTATCAGTACTTATGTTGCAACAGTACACGATCTACTTTTACGATGTTACTTTCTATTAGTGCACGGCTTCTTTTATAGCCTATAGAAAAATAAGCAGACGATCTCTAATAATCAACACTTCCAACTTTATAAACATTTTATTCATTAGTAATTTTATGCAGATAATTAAATCTCTTAAAAAATAAAAATGCGAAGCCATTTAGCTTCGCAATTTTATTGGATTAAACATGGTTAACAATATTAGAAACGATATTCCACACCTAGCGATGCTTGGTTAAAATCAGTTTTTGTGCTTGCACCATTCGCGACGTTCTCTGCATTCAGTTCTACGTCGTACCACATATATTCTGCGTTAACTAAGAAGTTATCAGTAACTTTAAAACCAACACCGGCACCAGCGAATACACCTTCGTCATCTTTGTTGCCTTGGAAGCCCGCAACGTTGTAATCCGTCGAGTACCACATTTGACCGCCTTTTGCGTAAAGATCGACACGATCAGCAATAGGGGCTGTAACTTTTAGTGCTGCGGTGTAACCGTCTGTTTCGGCATTTGCTAAGTTATTACCATAGCTACCAAAATCAATGTAACCGCCCTCTAACGCTAAGTAAGGGTTAAAACGGTAACCAACCAAACCTTGAATAGCATCACTGTCATCATCAAAGTCATCTTGTCCATCAACTTTTAAGTAACCATAATTAGCGCCGACATAAACACCATGATCTTTGGAGTCCGCTGCGTGAGATAAAGTACTAAACGTTGCTAAAGAAAAAAGGCCAATCAAAGTAACAACATTGCTTTTCATTTCGTTCTCCTAATATAAGTGCCATTGAAAGTTCGAATTATACAAAGCAAATGCAATGCCAATTTTAATTTAATGAAAAACACTTTCTACTTTATAAAAAATTGACATTATTTTGAAATTAGAACAACAAAACTAAAAGTTATACCGTTTTATTTGCCTTGAGAAAACAATATTAGATTTCTGTAAATACTAATGATGTAAAACATTCTATTTTATTTGTAGTTTTTTCAAAAGATAGGAGAAATCAATAAACAAACCCCAATCATCAATTATTTACATACCCATTATATTTAGGATTCTTTATGAACGAGTAAGGAAGGTAATCACACATCGGCTTATTCTCTCTTTGCTTCAATAGGTAAATCTCCTACTCTGTGAAGAGGCTATCTCCATGGGACTGAAGTATGTTAAAAGGCAGTGAGTACCCTTCTATCCGAGCATTAAGGACGTTTGTCGCGGTTACAAATTACCTCAGCTTCTCTAAAGCGGCGGATGCCCTATGCATTACACAAAGCGCAGTAAGCAAACAAATCGCCGTGCTTGAACAACTAGTGGGCTTACCTTTAATACAAAGAGGCTCGAATGGTATTGAGTTAACTGAGGAAGGAAAACGCTACCTACCGCAAGTCACAGAAGCACTAGAACTTATTCAGAATGCAACCGCTAACTTAATCCAATCAGATTCAAAGCAAGAATTGCTCACCGTGGATGTTACTCCTTCTTTCGCTAGCCTTTGGTTGGTACCTCATATTGATGACTTCCACCAGCGACATCCCAATATCCGTGTAAGAATCTGTACCGGAGATGGGAACGTCAAAGGCTCAAGCGGTGAAAGCGACTTGCATATTCGTTGTCTTCCATTGTCCACGCATTATGAATACAGCCACTTGCTATGCGAAGAAATACTACTATTGGTCGGTTGTACTAACGCTCCTGCACTCAAGAATGTGCACGCTGTTAGCGACTATCCGTTGATACCTCAAATCACTCGCCCTCAGTTGTGGGAGCAATTTAAGGCTGCACATGCAGTAGAATCAACCGTTACCTATCACTCTGTAGGCTTTGAACATTTTTACCTAGCTTACGAAGCCGTCAAAATGGGAAAAGGACTCGCCTTACTTCCTGATTTTATGGCGCAGAATTCTATTTTAAGAGGGGATATCCAACGTATTCTCAACCTATCTTTACAGAGTGGTTATGGTTATTACGTGATGATCCCGAATTATCGCCTATCGGCTAAGAAAGTGGCGGCGTTTTACGAATGGTTGAAGAGCAAACTAAGCTAATATTGTTTTCTTGAAATGCTTTTGGTAAACCAAAACAACTCAAAGACTTCAGTATCTGTCTGCTCCAAATTGTGGCATTCTCATTAACACTGTTTCAAAAGGATAAATGGATTGAAAGATATGGACAGCAATTCGCCCAAACTCTCATTACGTACCATTGAGCCAACGGATTACCCTGAACTTGCAGAACTAATGGACTTAGTGTTTCCTGATGTTGGCGGCTCATGGCCACGGCTGACGATTATGGATCTCATTCATCAGTTTCCTGATGGCCAAATCTGTATTGAAGATAACGGCAAAATAGTCGGTGCAGCATTAACCATTAAAGTGGACTACAACCGCTTTTCTCTTCCTCACCTGTATACCGACATCATTACCGAAAACAACGTTATACAGAATCAAGTAACTGGTGATGCAATGTATGGTCTCGATGTATTTGTCCACCCAGACTATCGAGGGCTACGTTTAGGTCGCCGTTTATATGATGCGCGTAAAGAGCTTTGCCGTAGTAAGAACTTCAAAGCCATTTTAGCCGGTGGTCGCATTCCTAATTACCACCAATACGCAGATGAACTGAGCGTTGCAGAGTACATCGACAAAGTAAAACGCCGTGAGCTTCATGACCCTATTTTGTCTTTTCAGCTTGCTAACGACTTCGATGTAAAACGTATCATGCGTGGATACTTGCCAGAGGACAGTGCTTCTAAAGGTTACGCGACACTGCTGGAGTGGGATAACTTTTTCTACGAAGAGGATATTCAATCCGTACACGATGTAGAAAAAACACTGATTCGGATTGGTGTCGTCCAGTGGCAAATGCGCGCGATGAATGACCTGGAGGATTTGCTCGATCAGGCTGAGTTCTTCATCTCTTCTCTTGCGAACTATAAAGCCGATTTCGCCCTATTCCCTGAGTTCTTTAACGCACCGCTGATGGGCTTGCAAAACGACAAAAATTCCGTTGAAGCAATCCGCTTTTTGGCTAGCTTTACAGAAGAGATCAAAAACCGTTTCTCGCAGATGGCGGTCACCTACAACATCAACATTATTGCAGGCAGTATGCCCGTTATCGAAGATGGCAAACTGTATAATGTGGCCTACTTGCTGCAACGAGATGGTGAAATTAACGCTCAATATAAAATCCACATCACGCCTCATGAACAAAGAGACTGGGTGATCGACGGTGGTGACAATGTTCAAGTGTTCGAAACCGATGCGGGCAAAGTCGGCATACTTATTTGTTATGACAGCGAATTCCCTGAATTGGGAAGAATGTTAGCAGAACAAGGCGCTCAAATTGTATTCGTTCCTTTCTGGACGGACACAAAAAATGGCTACCAACGAGTACGAATTTGTTCCCAATCGCGAGCCATTGAAAACGAATGCTATGTTGCAATTGGTGGCAGTGTCGGTAACTTACCTCGTGTTGATAACGTGGACATCCAGTACGCACAATCTGCCGTATTCTCACCGTCGGATATCTACTTCCCGCACGATGCGACCTTGACAGAAGCAAGCGCCAACACCGAAATGATGATCTTCGCCGATGTTGATTTGACTAAGTTGAAGCAACTGAATACCGAGGGTTCAGTAACCAACTTACGTCACCGACGTCTTGATTTGTATGGCGCATTTACTAAAGCTAAAGAGTCATAAAGGTGTGCCTTATTCGTCGCCACACGGGAGCGTGGCGGCGAATAAAACAAGCAGCAGATTTATTCCGCACAATAATCAGAGGCATGTCAGTTTTTCTCAGCGGTGAGAAACAAGAATTGACCCAGTAGGACATTCGGAGTATCACTCCAACTTCGTTCCGCTTTTATTAGGGGAAAGCTTTTGGAACACATTAACGAACTTCTCATGTCAATGAAGCCTTTGCTCGAGCAATACGGCTACTTGGCGCTGATTGTCAGTATATTTCTAGAAGGGATAGGTGTACCGATGCCTGGTCAATCGCTGATGATCGCGGCATCTTTGCTCTCTTCAGAACAAGTCATGAATCTAAGTATGGTTATGATGGTATCGTGGCTAAGCTGCTTTTTTGGGAATACCTGTGGTTACCTAATCGGTTATTACTTTGAAGGCTGGTTGGATAAAAAAGGCTATATCTCTGGCCCGAAGATGCAAACACTTCAACTGACTATCCAGAAATACGGCCCTACATGCTTGGTCGTCAGTCGCTTTATTGAAGGAATGAAACAATTTATGCCTCTTGCATGCGGTATCGCGAAAATGCCACGTAGAGAGTTTTTGCTCGGTAACGCCCTCGCGGCGACAGTTTGGGTATTGGTATTCAGCTTGTTAACTCACTTTGCATTTGAACATTTAAGCGTGTTGAGCAACCTGTACACCGAATACAAATACCTGGTATGGGCATTTGCTGCTGTCTTATTTACGTGGATGGTTTTAGGTATTGTTAAACGCAAAAAAGCCAAATCAATGCAATAACGACAGTCTCTTCATTAGCGCATAACTAAAGCTCGTGGTATCAGTGAGATACGTAATACGAGCTTTTATCTTTTTCTTTACGTGCAAAATTTAAATAGCCATTTAGACGTCTAGACGTTGACAATGCGTAAATGTGATATTAGTCTGCTCTTCTCTCTTATTATTAACATTGTCGTTTACATGTCCGGTTCCCAACAAACAACTAAAACAGTTGCACCTTCTGCGGTCGCACTGATCCCATTGATTGTATTCCTTGCGCTGTTTATTGGCGTAGGCACTTACTTATCTTTGCAAGGCGTTGAATTTGCCTTCTACCAGCTGCCTGCACCCATCGCGGTATTACCAGCCATCATCATTGCGTTTCTTTTAAGTAAAGAGAAACTTAACCGCTCAATCGAACACTTCATGCGTGGTGTTGGCCACCCAGACATCATCGCAATGTGTATGATCTATCTGCTTGCTGGTGCCTTTGCTGCGGTAGCAAAAGCCTCTGGCGGTGTTGATGCAACGGTGAACCTTGGTTTATCCGCAATTCCAACCAGCATGATTTTGCCGGGCATTTTTCTGATTTCTGCTTTTATCGCAACAGCGATGGGCACATCGATGGGTACCATCGCAGCCGTTGCCCCCGTAGCGTTGGGGATTGCTGAATCAGCAGGAATGAGCTTACCGTTAACCGCAGGCGTTGTGCTGAGCGGCGCTATGTTTGGTGATAACCTTTCTATCATCTCTGACACCACCATCGCGGCGACACGCTCTCAAGGTTGTGAGATGAAAGACAAGTTTAAAGAGAACATTCGTATTGCTTTGCCTGCGGCGTTGATCGCGATTGCAGTGTTCGCTTTCAACAGTACAGCGACTCAAGTGCCTGCAACTGGCCATATTGAGTGGCTAAAAGTCCTGCCGTACATCACTATTTTGATCCTAGCGGTATCTGGTGTGAATGTGTTTGTGGTTCTGTCGATTGGTATCCTTTTGGCTGGCGGCGTGAGCTTGGCATCGATTGACAATTACGGACTGACTAATCTAGCCCAAGACGTTTATAAAGGCTTTGGTAACATGCAAGAGATCTTCTTGTTATCCATGCTAATTGGAGGTTTGAGTGAACTGATGCGTCGTCAAGGCGGTCTTGCTTTCCTAACCAATTTCGTTAGCAGCCTTATCCACGCGTTTGGCTCTAGCCACTCTAAGCATGCCAACAGCCGCGCGAGTGAGCTAGGTATCGCGGGTTTGGTTTCTATGGTGAATGGTTGCACGGCAAACAATACGGTCGCCATCATTGTCTCGGGCAGCGTGGCGCGCCAGTTGGCGGAAGAGAACAATGTCTCTCCTCGCCGCTCAGCAAGCTTGTTAGACATTTTCTCATGCGTGGTGCAAGGCGTGTTGCCTTACGGCGCTCAAGTGTTGCTGCTAGGTTCCGTATTCAACCTATCGCCAATTGAAGTAGTTGCTAATTCTTACTACTGCTTTGCATTAGCGATAGCGGCTGTTGTCGCGGTATTTATCAAACATCCCGCGCGTCAACCTGTAGTGCAAACTGAGAACTAACGACAAATACCGAAAAGGCTCCGATGGAGCCTTTTTACTTTCTTCTTTATTTTCCTTGCTGCGAACAGATTTACTTCAAAACTGAACGCAAACTTTGCGCACTGTGTAAAGGAATCGCGAAGCAATGCGCCACATCGCGTAGAGCTTCCACCTGAGCCGCGTTACTGATTGCTAATTCGCCTGCCACATCGAAGTGGTTATTCTCAAACCCCACTCTCACATCGAATCCAAGTAACATCGCACTCGCTAAACAGTCTTGCTCTCGCGCGCCAAAAGCACAAATGGCACATCGAATTTCTTCCTCGACAAAACGCGCCAAATTCAAACCTCGTAAATCCCATGGTGAAGACTGCTGAGCTTGGTGATAACGCCCTAACACCACTAATGCATGCTGATGCGTTTTAGGTAACACGCCCGCATCACGCAGTTGGAAATAACGTTCAATGTCGGTTGCATCGTAGAGAATAATTTGGCTCACGATGTTGTTTTCAGCCACCCAATGGAAAAAGGCATGCCCTTCTTTCTCACTTGCTCGATCGGGGATTAACTCCCTCAATGCGAAAGAAGCCGCTTCTGGTTTCACAGCTTTAACTAACGCCATCTGTTGTGACGGAGAATATAAACCCACCGCCTCTGTGGTGAGCTGAACCATCATGTTTTCTCCCACCGCTTCTTTCACGGCATGGTAAATTGCCATGTTGTCGTCGATGTCTAGTGAATGACGTCCGTTAGCGTCCCTAGCATGCAAATGGATCATGGCAGCCCCTGCCGTTTGACAAGCAATAGCCTCTGCAACCAGTTCGTCTGTTGTCATGGGTAAGTTGACGTGATCGTGCTTGGTTTTTCTTGCGCCGTTTGGAGCCACGATAATAGCGATAGGTTCTCGCAAATATTGGTTTGCTACTTCCATGTCTTCGTCACCTCTTTTAACGTCAGTGAGAGTTTACCGACTAGTTCATCAATATGATGAGACTGAATAATGAATGGCGGTGCGAGCAAAATATGGTGCCCATTAACGCCATCAATCGTTCCGCCCATTGGATAGCACATTAAGCCATTTTCCATTGCTCGCTGTTTGATGCGTTTGTCTGCCAATGTGGCTTTACTCAGCGGCGCCTTGCTTTCTTTCTCCGCCACCAGCTCAATGCCCAAAAACAAGCCTTTACCACGAATGTCGCCAATGTATGGTAAATGGGCCAATGTAGAAGTAAGCTCTTTACGCAGCAAAACACTTTGCTGATTCACCGCTGTTAATAAATCATCTTGGAAGATGGTTTCAATGGTTGCCACGGCGGCAGCGCACGCCACAGGGTGCGCCATAAAGGTATGACCGTGTTGGAAAAAACCGCTTCCATCAGCAATAGCTTGATAGACTCGATCATTCGCAACCACCGCGCCAATAGGTTGATAACCCGCACCAAGCCCTTTAGCCATACAAACCAGATCGGGCTCTGCCTCTTCTTGCTCAAACGCAAAAAAACTGCCACTTCGCCCAACGCCACACATGACTTCATCCAAGATCAATAACACATCGTATTGGTCGCATATTTCGCGAATACGTTTGAAGTAACCTTGAGTCGCTGGCACAGCTCCAGCTGTGGCTCCCACAATAGGCTCGGCGACAAAAGCCATTACATTCTCAGCCCCCAACTCAAGAATTTTTGCCTCAAGTTCATTCGCCGTTCGCAATGAGTAATCCAATTCCGACTCATGAGTCTGCTGATACCGATAAGCGTAGCACGGGGCGATATGATGGCTCGGGTGCAAGATAGGCTTGAACGGTTCACGTCGCCATTCATTGCCACCGACCGCTAGAGCTCCCAACGTATTGCCGTGATAGCTTTGCTGACGCGCGATGAATTGCTTCTTCTCTGGCTTACCTGATTCCACGAAATACTGCCGTGCCATTTTTAGTGCCGACTCCACCGCTTCTGACCCGCCACTGAGTAAATACACATGGTTGAACTGCTCAGGCATGTACTGACAAATCAATTCCGCTAGGTGCTCACTGCTGTCACTAGTAAAAAATCCAGTATGAGCAAACGGCACTCGCTCGATCTGTTCCAACATGGCTTTTTTAACGGCGTGATGACTGTGGCCAAGGTTTGATACCGCAGCACCACCACAAGCATCGAGATACTGCTTTCCATGCTTATCGAATAGATAAACACCTTCACCTCTATCGATGATTGGTAGCGTGGCATGGCAATGACGGTGAAATACGTAAGACATTTGAGTCCCTTCCAATGTGTAATATTTGCACACATCATCAGGAAAAACCCCATACGTGACAAGGGAATAAATTTCACCCTCTATGAGCTTTTGGAATACCACAAACCAAAAGAACCAAAGCCTTTGATATTTAAATAATAAAATAAAAACAGGCCAGCTTTTTTAAAGGCTGGCCTATGGGTAACCAAAAGCTAAAAACAGAATCGTTTACGCGTTTAGTGCCTGTTCTAAATCGGCTAGAATATCGTCAATATGCTCAATACCTACAGATAAACGAATCATCTCTGGTGACACACCAGCTTGTTTTTGTTCTGCTTCGCTCAACTGACGATGAGTCGTCGATGCTGGATGGCAAGCCAATGATTTTGCATCGCCAATGTTCACCAAACGCTTAAAGATTTTCAGAGCGTCATAAAAGCGCACACCTGCGTCATAGCCGTCTTTTAAACCAAACGACAAAATCGCAGAAGGCTTACCTTTCATGTATTTTTCGGCGAGATGGAAGTGTTCAGAACTTGACAATCCGGCATAACTCACCCAACTGACTTTGTCATTCTGTTCCAAGAACTCAGCCACTTTGAGAGTGTTCTCGGTATGGCGCTCCATACGCAGCGGTAACGTTTCTAGCCCTTGCATAAGCATAAATGCATTCATCGGTGATAATGCCGATCCGGTATTACGCAATGGTACGGTACGCGCGCGCCCGATAAATGCCGCCTCACCAAACGCTTCGGTATACACCACGCCGTGGTAAGAAGGTTCTGGTTGGTTGAAAACGGGAAAGCGGTCTTTGTGCTGCGCCCAAGGGAATTTACCGGAATCCACAATCACGCCACCCAATGTGGTGCCATGCCCACCAACGTATTTAGTGAGAGAGTGAACGACGATATCCGCACCGAACTCGATGGGTTTGCACAGCACTGGCGTCGCGACGGTGTTATCCACAATCACAGGTACTCCTTGTGCGTGAGCAAGCTCCGCTACGCGTTCTAAATCAATGATATTACCGGCTGGGTTACCAATGCTCTCGCAGTACACCGCTTTGGTATTTTCATCAATTAACTCAGCCAAACTTTCTGGTTTGTCATCTTTGGCAAACTTCACCTGAATCCCCTGATTTGGCAACATGTGCGCAAACAAGGTGTAAGTACCGCCATAAAGTTGCGGCGTAGAGACGATGTTATCGCCCGCTTGTGCTAACGTCAGAATCGCATAGTTAATCGCTGCACTCCCCGCACTCACGACCAACCCGGCAATGCCGCCTTCTAACGCCGCCATGCGCTTTTCCAGAACATCGTTAGTCGGATTCATGATGCGAGTGTAGATATTCCCCGGTACTTCCAAGTTAAACAGATCAGCGCCGTGCTGCGCGTTATCAAACTCGTACGCGACCGTTTGATAAATCGGTGTCGCGACAGATTTAGTGGTAGGGTCAGTTTCGTAACCAAAATGGATGGATAGCGTTTCGTCTTTCATGTTCTTCCTTGAGCGTCATCGAGATAAATCGTGGACTTATCATGCCGACTTTTTAACCACAGAACCTCGTTATGGGTCACATTGCCCAAGTCCAGAAACGTTTATGAAATGGGAAAAGGTAACATTTTTGATATTCATCGATAGGTATAACTTGCGCTTGATTGAAAGTCTTTAATCTTGTTGATAATCCTCCTTCAATATGAACTAAAGTGAATTTGACCTATTGAGTTCTCAAACTCATTGAGATGGGGGCAATAGGCAAAAACCTTACTCTGTATGGAGATGACCGATGAACAAAAACTGGATCCCCATTGCCCTATCTGGGCTTGCTTTAACGGGGTGTTTTTCTGAAGAAGCGAAAGAAGCCGTCGCCGAGCCGCTAAAAGTAACCGCCGCAGACAAAATTTATTATGGTGGCGATATCCTAACCATGGCTAGCGATAAGCCAGAGTACGCCGAAGCCGTCGCAACATTAGGCGAGAAAATCATTTATGTCGGCAGCAAAGATGGAGCGATGGAGCACAAGTTCGGTAAAACACAGTTGGTCGACTTAAAAGGCAAAACTATGTTGCCTGGCTTTGTTGATCCGCACAGTCATGTGTATGGTGTTGGTCTGCAAGCCATGGTCGCAAACGTGCTGCCATCTCCTGATGGCGAAGCCGATACCGTTGCGAAAATCATCGAAACTCTGAAAAATGCCGAGAACAATAATACGCAACGCCTATTCATTGAGAAAACCGGATGGATTTTAGGTTTTGGTTACGACGACGCCCAACTGGATTACTACCCTACCAAAGCGGATCTCGATAAAGTCAGTACAGATAAGCCTGTATTAATCATCCACACTTCGGGGCATTTGAGTGTCGCAAACAGTAAAGCGCTAGAGCTAGCAGGTATCACGGCAAAATCGGAAGATCCAAAAGGTGGCATTATCCGCCGAATGGAAAACAGCCAAGAACCAAATGGTGTCCTAGAAGAAAACGCGCACTTTGCAATGCTGTTCAACCTCAATAAGTTGATTGATTCAGAACTTCAAGATCGCATGTTAGAAGCCTCGCAAGGTATGTACGCGAAATATGGCTATACCACGGCTCAAGAAGGACGAGCAACATCAGAAGGTTATGAAGCGATGAAACGCGCGTCGAAAAACGACAAACTGATGATCGACTTGGTTGCGTACGCAGATATGGTATCGAGCAGCGATTTTATGGACTCGGAATACAACACGCCAGAGTACACCAACCATTTCCGCATCGGTGGCGTAAAGCTGAACTTTGATGGCTCTCCACAAGGTAAAACGGCATGGCTAAGTCAGCCTTACTTCCACCCGCCACATGGACAAGATAAAGACTACGCTGGCTACCCAACTCTCGAAGATCAACAAGCTTACGATTACGTAGAAACAGCCTTTAAAAATGAATGGCAAGTGCTGACGCATGCCAATGGTGACGCGGCGATCGAGCAATTTATCAATGCGGTAACCAAAGCAAATGAAAAGCTAGGAAAACAAGACCGCCGACCTGTACTCATTCACGGCCAAACCATGCGCCAAGACCAAGTGGATCGCTTAGCTGCGCAAGGCATCTTTCCTTCTCTATTCCCAATGCATACTTTTTATTGGGGTGACTGGCATGTGGACTCGGTACTCGGCCATCCTCGTGCCGATTTCATTTCACCAACTCAAGCTGTGAGAAAGGCGGGGTTAAAATTCAGTACACACCATGACGCACCTGTGGCGCTGCCAAGTTCATTCCGAGTATTGGATGCGACCGTCAATCGCACCACCAGAACCGATAAAGTACTGGGGCCAGATCAGCGCGTTGACACGTACACCGCGCTGCAAGCCATGACCATTTGGCCGGCTTACCAACACTTTGAGGAGTCGTATAAAGGTTCTATCGAGGTGGGTAAGAATGCGGATTTAATCATCCTCGATAACAACCCGATGAAGATTGAACCTAAGGCGCTAAAAGACCTAAACGTGGAAGAAACTATCAGCCGAGGCGAGTCGGTTTATCAACGACAGTAATCCAAAATAAAACACCGCCGTCATCGAGGCGGTGTTTTCTATCTGACTCACCAAGCACTATATCTATTTACTCTCCACTTGCTGTAATAACCAAGTACGAAACTTGTTTGTGGACTGGCTTCGTGTGTTAATGATCAAGTAGTACCCTGCATTGGCTGGAACCGGCTGAAAGGGAGAAACTAAACGCTCTGTCGTCAATTCATCCTCAATCAGTGCCATTCGTGCCATCGCAATCCCAACTCCTGCTTCCGCCGCAGACATCGCCATATCCGTTCTATTGAAAAAGTGTCCAACATCGGTTTTAAAGTCTAATCCCATTGCTGACGCCCAATATAGCCACTCATAGTCACGCGTCGCTTTTTCCCATGGCATCGCATCGTGTAGTAGCGTCGCCTCCTGCCATTTCTTCACTGACATTGAGGATTCTTGTTC
The DNA here is from genome assembly GCF_024744415.1 of Vibrio sp. RM-41-2B. NCBI lineage: Bacteria > Pseudomonadati > Pseudomonadota > Gammaproteobacteria > Vibrionales > Vibrionaceae > Vibrio > Vibrio sp. RM-41-2B. The sequence continues at coordinate 118,716 of NZ_JAMQWD010000032.1, forward strand.
ATCAAAAGGCACTTTTAGCCAACCATGATCCTCAAGGTACTTCGGACTCATTACGGGCAGCAGTTGCTCATCCAAAATCAACTCCGCGTTAGCATTTCGGTAAGGATGAAGACCATAGTCTATCGCGACGTCATAATCTTTTATCTCACTATTCACTAACGCCCCTTCCGCGAAGATTTGCACTTGGATATCCGGGTTCTCGTGATGAAAACTTTCCAGCTTTGGGACTAACCATTTAAAAGCAAAAGAAGGCGTTAATTTTAAGCGAATCTCATTGGTGTGCTTTTCTACTTTGAGCTCATCAAGCAGTTTGCTCAGCTCGGAAAAGTGAAACTGCGTCGCTTGGTGTAACTGAGTGCCTTTAGCGGTTAAACGAATACCGCGGGAATGGCGTTCAAATAAAGTAAAACCTAATAACGCTTCCAAATGAATAATTTGTTGGCTCACGGCTCCCGTAGTGAGGTGCAAAAACTTAGCCGCGCCAGTAAAGCTGCTGTGCTCCGCGACTTGGCTAAACAGACACAAGCCACTTATTAAATTACTTCTCATCCTTGAGCCTATAGTTTTTCTAAACGCTGTATGTAATTTATATCGATTGTTAACAAAAGGTAAAGAAAAGAAACTAACCACTCAGATAAATGTGTGGAGTACATCAATGGAAGTCATCGTATTAGGCAGCGGCGTCATCGGCTTAACCTCTGCTTGGTATTTATCTCAAGCAGGCTATCAAGTTACCGTTATTGACCGTCAACCAAGCAGTGCAATGGAAACAAGTTTCGCCAATGCTGGGCAGATCTCGTACGGCTATTCTTCGCCTTGGGCTGCGCCTGGTGTTCCTGTTAAAGCCATAAAGTGGTTAATGGAAGAGCATGCTCCACTCAAAATCAAGCCAACCCTCAATGCCGATATGATCAGTTGGGCAAGTAAGATGGTGGCCAATTGCACCCTGTCTCGCTATCAAGTCAACAAAGCTCGCATGCTTTCTATCGCTAACCACAGCCGTATGTGTCTGGAACAATTACGTCAAGAACATGCCATTGAATATCAAGGTCGCCAGTTCGGCACCTTGCAAGTATTTCGAACGCCTCAACAGCTGCAAGCCATTGAAAAGGATATGCAGCTTCTAGAGCAAAGCGGGACTCGGTTTGAGTTGATGGACGTAGAACGCTGCATTGAACAAGAACCTGGACTGGATCTTGTGAAAGATAAACTGGTTGGTGGCTTGCATCTGCCAGATGACGAAACAGGCGATTGCTATCAGTTTTGCCAACAACTAACAGAGCTCGCTAAGGCCCATGGCGTGAGGTTCGAGTTCGACACCGAAGTAAGCAATTGGGTTACAGTAGGCAAAAAGATCATAGGTGTCCAAACGAATCGAGGACAGTTTAAAGCGGACCAATATGTGGTTGCCTCTGGCAGCTATTCTACAGCGCTACTCAAGCAACTCGACATTGAGATTCCTGTCTATCCAGTAAAAGGCTATTCGCTCACCATCCCAATGGAAGATGAGCACTTCTCTCCTCGCTCTACTGTGATGGATGAAACCTATAAAGTCGCCATGACTCGGTTTGATGACAGAATTCGCGTAGCGGGCACCGCAGAATTAGCAGGGTTTGATGCCTCCCTTCCGCAAAAACGAAAAAATACCATCGAAATGGTCATCCGTGATCTTTTCCCTCGCTGCGGCGACTTTAGCCAAGCCGAGTTTTGGAGTGGCTTTAGACCAATGACGCCTGATGGCACACCGATTATCGGCGCGACCAAATACGATAACCTTTTTACTAACACCGGACACGGCACTCTGGGTTGGACTATGGCTTGTGGTTCTGGCCACTTGCTAGCGAGCATTATGGTTGGTGAAAAAGCGAAAGTGATGGATGACACAGAGCTTAACCTTTGCCGTTATGCATAAGGGCATATCTGCATAAAAAACAAACAGGCCTTTACTCCACAAAATGCATAATATTTGGCATTTTCAACTCATCAAATATGCAGCACATTTTAATGACAATGTGCTGCATATTTAATCACCAGACAAATCTTCTACCCCAAAGGAGCAAATAAGCAACAAGAACTAAATTTTAACAATCACTCTCTATTCTGTGTTCACCATCACGCTACAAAGGATTTATAGCCAAAAAAGTTAACAATTGCATTACATAAAGGGTAATGTATTGTGTGAAAAACAACCACAAACACAACTAACAGGGAAAATACTCATGCAGTCATTAGTTGATTTTCTGAATGGAATTATTTGGAGCCCGGTACTGATCTATTTGTGCCTTGGTGCAGGTTTGTTCTATTCAATCATGACGCGTTTTGTACAAATTCGTCACTTCTTTGAGATGTGGCGCTTATTACTTTCAGGGAAGAGTTCAACAAAAGGGATATCATCATTTCAGGCACTTGCCGTTTCACTATCTGGCCGTGTAGGTACAGGTAACATTGCTGGTGTTGCTGCCGCTATCGGTTTTGGTGGACCAGGCGCCGTATTCTGGATGTGGGTCGTTGCCTTCTTTGGTGCAGCAACCGCATACGCAGAGTCGACACTTGCACAAATCTATAAAGAAGAAGACGAAGGTGAATTCCGTGGTGGTCCTGCTTACTACATTGAAAAAGCAATGGGACAAAAATGGTACGCTTGGATCTTCGCTATCGCAACCATCTTTGCATGTGGTGTTCTACTTCCTGGCGTTCAATCGAACAGCATCGGTAACGCAGTAGAAGCAGCATTTGGCTCAGGTGACATGATTGAAACCGCTATTGGTACCTTCAGTTTTGCTAAAATTTTCACTGGTACGGTTGTCTGTGTCATTCTGGCCTTCATCATCTTCGGTGGCGTAAAACGTATTGCGAACTTTACCCAAATCGTTGTGCCATTTATGGCGCTGGCTTACATCATCACTGCATTTGTCATCATCCTTCTAAACATTGGTGAGGTTCCACGCATTTTCGGCATGATCATTGGTGACGCGTTCACACCAATGGCAGGTGTTGGTGCGGCAATCGGTTGGGGTGTAAAACGTGGCGTTTACTCCAACGAAGCAGGTCAAGGTACTGGTCCTCACGCTGCAGCTGCAGCGAGTGTTGATCACCCAGCTCAGCAAGGTCTTGTTCAATCTTTCTCTATTTACATCGATACACTACTTGTGTGTTCAGCAACCGCGTTTATGATTCTTATCACTGGCGCGTACAACGTAAATGGTGCAGTTGAAGGTACGTTCCTAATTCAAAACCTACCGGCTGATATTGGTGCGAATGGTCCTGTATTTACGCAAATGGCGATCGAAAGTGCGCTACCTGGTGTGGGTAAGCCATTCATCGCAATCGCACTCTTCTTCTTTGCGTTTACGACCATTCTGGCTTACTACTACATTGCAGAAACGAACATTGCTTACATTCGTCGTACATTCAAAGTAAATGGGCTGATGTTTATTCTGAAAGTCATCATTATTTCATCCGTGTTCTACGGAACCGTGAAAACCGCCAACTTAGCCTGGGCGATGGGTGATGTAGGTGTAGGTCTAATGGCATGGCTTAACATCGTCGGTATTTTGATCATCTTCTTTATGTCGAAACCAGCTCTCAAAGCATTGAACGATTACGAAGAACAACAAAAACGTGGTGTGACCGACTTTACATTCAACCCTGTAGCGCTAGGCATTAAAGGCGCAGATTACTGGGAAGATAAGTACAAGCGTAAAACGGGTAAGGCACCAACGGCAGACAACAGTACTACAGAAACTGTTGAACAACCATCAACATAGCCTTAACGCATAAACAAGAAAAAGCAGTGGTCCGTTTAAGGGCATAAAAAAGGGGATTAACCATTGGTTAATCCCCTTTTCTGCATTATGTGTAAAGGATTAAGCAGCGACAGCTTCAACTTTACGAGCGATTTTTGCTTTACCTACAGGTAGAACTTCACGACCAAATTCGTTGTTTAGTACTTGTGCCATTGCGAAGTAAATCGCGCTTGCACCACAGAAGATACCTTCGAAACCAGCGATAGCACCGATCACTTCACTACCAGTAAAGTCACGAGCTGCGAGTAGGAAGAACAAGATAGTTAGAGAACCAAATACCACTTGCTTCGCTGTTGGGTAGCATAGAGAACCAATGAACATGAAACCAGTGAAGATGCCCCAAAGCGCTAGGTACCAACCCATAAAGCTTGCTGGGCTTGCAGGAAGACCCATGTGAGGCATTACGATCAAGCCTACTAGTGTTAGCCAAAATAGACCGTAAGAAGTAAACGCAGTTGTGCCGAACGTGTCGCCGCGTTTAAAGCACATGATGCCAACGATTACTTGGCTAAGGCCACCGTAAAAGATGCCCATCGCTAGAATCATAGAGTCAATTGGGAAAAATCCTGCGTTATGAATATTAAGCAGAATAGTGGTCATACCGAAACCCATTAGACCTAGCGGTGCTGGGTTAGCCAGTTTTGTCGACATGTACAAATACCTTTTTTCAAAAATGTTGATAAAAAATGCGCGCGAATTTTAATGGGCCCCAGAACAAAAGAGAAAAACTGTTATTGAAAACTTAGATTCCATAAATAAGCAGCCGCTCAAATAAAAAAAGACCCCGCTAAAAAGCAGAGTCTTTATAGATGGTTAGACTATTTTTCAATCAACTACAGGCAAGAGATTTCGTCCCAGAACCAGTTACTTTGCGTTGGGGTTTCCCACACTCCAGGGCCGTTTTTTGCGACAAAGCATTTGTTTTGGTACGTCACTTTATCACCGTTAGCTACTTGCGTTACGCCCGGCTCCCACTGAATAAAATTACCTGTCACTGGTGGTTCTGGCTCGGTGACTGGTGGCTCAGGTTCTGTGACGGGCGGCTCTGGCTCAGTCACCGGTGGTTCAGGTTCTGTTGTAGGCGGCTCAGTAGGTATGCCTGAAACCAGCTTCCACGGGTCTCCTTTCGTTGGCTCATTACCTTGTGACCACCATTTCGCTTCATAAACAGCACCTTGGTAAGAGACTTGATCACCAGTGTTGTACACTTTGCCTGCATCCCAAGCTGCCACGCCTCCTACAGGCGGATCGACCGGATCAACAGGGTCTAGTTTTTCAACCACACGAACTTCAGGCCACCCCGCATGAGATTGGTAGAAGTTAGTTACGCACTTCTCGTAATCACCCGCAACTAGCGCAGAGTAAGCCGTTTGGAAACCAACCAACTCACATTCAAACGAATGGCCTCCAGGGCGATCTGAGTAGTATTTCCAGTTACCATCCCAGTTGGTGTAAAGCACGTCTGTCGCACCATTTAGGTTCAGACTGCCGTAAGGCGTCTGCTGCCAACAAGTGTTTGTTTCATCAGCTTCAATTGGAATTTGATAATGGGCGGCAAGACCTTCCCAATAACGAATACGGTTAACAGGTTGACCTTTATCCTTGTTTTGCTCACCACACTCAATACCACCATTGATCACGTTGATGGTGGTACCAAAGCCGTAACCAATACCTGCATCAAGCTCACGCTGTGAAGGCACCCAAGTACGGTCAATCACATGTAGCATTGCAGGTTTCGGTGCTTGTGGAGTTAGGAAGAACCAGATAGCCGATGCTAAGTTCAACCATGAATCCGCAACCAAGCCTGGATTTTTTAGCAATACAGATGCATCACCATCAAACATCACTTCAGAGAACGCGCCATAGTTAAAATGGTAAGAAAGCTGTTTAGCACCACGTCCAAAGTAACCTTGTCCTGGTTCACATGGCCAACGCTTGTTTTGCCAGTCATTCTGACCACAACCTGTCGTGTAACCTTCTTGACCTTCTGACCAGCCCATTTCACGCACATGAACCAAAGCTTGCTGCCACTCTTCCAATCCAAGAGGGTTATCCGATACGTTATCAATCGAAATATGACCACCAGTTTCCTGCGCAAAGTGAGCAAAGGCTGTCACGATCGATTTTTTACAAATCGCATCCGAATCGCGCCCATCCGTGTACTCACCACAGAATGCAGGGAACTTACCAATTGCACGTAGGAAACGCGTGTAAGTGTATTCAGGTGCCGCCATTTGAGTCAGGAAGTCCCACTCACTTTCAGAGAACACACGCTCTACACGCTTCACATTTTCTGGATTGGTTGCCGCTCCAGGAACAATCGCCTCCACCACTGAGTTCGGGCGCGTCTCTAATGCTTGTGACCAAATGGCATACATAGGGTCAGAGGTTTTGCTTTGCTCTACGGCTTGAACGTCACCACGAGCAATGACATAGCCGTTTGGATTCTGCGGATCGGGCTGGATATTCATACTCGCATTCGCTTGTGCAGCTAGGACACAACTCAATGCAAGAGGAAGATGTTTGAGTGCAAACATGTCTAGTCTCCGGGTTTCAACAATACAATATACAAGGAATAACTAGACATATAGTGGATCATATATACAAAACGCCGAGCTAAGTGCGTTGATTCTGCGAGACAAAATGAATAAATAAGTCCTCGCACACATTTTGTCACAAGAAAAATGTTACCTTGACTCAAAAGAAAAGCGGAGGCCCAATGAGCCTCCGCTTTATGATATTTCTATCTTTATTGTTCTGCCGAAACCACGTCTAGCTTCGCGGTTGATTTTTGTTTAGACAACACAAAATAAACCACACACTGGGCAACAATGGCGGCAAGCACAATCACTGGCGAGGCGTTGATTCCAGCTAAAAGGAAACACCCTAATGCAATCATTCCATTGAGTAATGCGTAAGGCAACTGTGTACGGAAGTGCTCATACTGCTCACACCCTGCCCCTGTCGACGACAAAATCGTCGTTTCAGAGATTGGCGAGCAGTGATCGCCAAACAGGCCACCAGATAACACTGCACCAATACAAACTAACAAAGGAGCATTAATCGCGACGGCCGTTGGGATCACCAATGGCATCATGATGGCAAATGTCCCCCAAGATGATCCCGTAGCGAACGAAATAATACCAGCAAGCAAAAAGGCGACTGCTGGCAATAGCCAATACGGGAAACCGGCTTGAGCTTGTTCAGCAATGTATGCAGCTGCACCTAATTCTTTTCCAACCGAGCTAAGCGCCCAAGCCAATACCAAAATCACCGCCACTGACATCATGTTTGACATCCCTTTCAGATAAACCTGAATACCATCCGAAAGCTTTCTTACGCCATAAAACGCCATCAGCGCAATTAAAGTGAAGGCCGCGAAGAAGTATGCAGAAGAAAGTGCAGCCCTAAACGTTGAGCCTGCCACTTTTTGAAATGGGAAACCGTGTGGCACGAGGATAGTACATAGAACCACCAGCATAACGAGCAAAGGTGCCCATACAAAACTGGATTTTGCATTTTTATGCGTAAACACATTCATAGACTCCTGCACTTTCCCAAAGTCGGAGCCCTGCTCTGCTAATTGTTCTGCTTTCGCCATCGGTCCGAAATCTAACTTGAAGAAAGAGACAATCGGCACAATCGCGATCGCAAGAAAGGCGTAAAACTGATACGGGATCGCGCCAATGAAAGCATCCCAGTCACTCATACTGACATTCAAGGCAGTAAACTCTTTTTGAATCAACCCCATGATGTAAACGCCCCATCCGATAAAAGGAATCAAGATTGCGACGGGAGAGGAAGTAGAATCGATAATAAAAGCTAATTTTTGGCGTGATACTTTTAACTTATCAAATAAAGGGCGAAAAACAGGACCAACAATCAACGGTGTACCAAGGTCAGAGAAGAAAATAACCACACCACCGAACCATGCGGACAGTTGAGCTTGGCATTTACTCGCAACCCATTGAGTAACCTTTTTAGCAAAAGCAACACCACCACCAGACTTTTCCATCAGCGCAACGAAACCACCAATGAACACTAATAATAAAATCACACCAGCATTGTAGCTATCGGTAAGTTGCGGCAGTAGATAGCTTTTCATCAACGCACTAAACGAGTCTAGTGGTCCTTGTTCGACAAATGTCCCTTCAAGCATAGCGACGCCACTGACCACACCGGCGAATAAACCAACGACGACATTTCTCGTCGTCAGAGCGAGGAAAAGAGTAATAAGGATGGGAATGAGAGAGGTAACATCAGCCTGTTCCATAGCAATACCATTTATAATATTTAAACAATTAAAATGAATATATATTTAATTTTACCGCATGTATATATCTCCTATAAAAAAGTTGAGTCCCCTCTTCACAAATTTGAAGCACAAAAAAACCAGCCCGGAGGCTGGTTCTTATAAACTCAACAGTCTAGAGGAAAATTATTCCCACTCGATTGTCGCTGGTGGCTTACCTGAAATATCGTAAACAACACGTGAGATGCCATCAACTTCGTTGATAATACGGTTAGATACCTTACCTAGGAAGTCGTATGGTAGATGCGCCCAGTGTGCCGTCATAAAGTCGATGGTTTCTACTGCACGCAGTGATACAACCCAGTCGTATTTACGGCCATCGCCCATTACACCTACAGAGCGAACTGGTAGGAATACCGTGAACGCTTGAGATACTTTGTCATATAGGTCTGCAGCGTGAAGCTCTTCAATGAAGATAGCATCAGCACGACGTAGCAAGTCACAGTATTCTTTCTTGATTTCACCAAGAACACGAACACCTAGACCAGGACCTGGAAATGGGTGGCGGTAAAGCATGTTATAAGGCAGGCCTAGCTCTAGACCAATCTTACGTACTTCATCTTTGAACAGCTCACGTAGTGGCTCAACAAGACCCATTTCCATTTCATCTGGTAGACCGCCCACGTTGTGGTGCGATTTGATCACGTGCGCTTTACCAGTCTTAGATGCCGCAGACTCGATTACATCAGGGTAAATCGTACCTTGAGCTAGCCATTTCGCGTTTTTCAGCTTCTTAGACTCTTCATCGAATACATCTACGAATACGTGACCGATAGTCTTACGCTTCTCTTCTGGGTCAGACTTGCCTTTCAGAGCTTCAAGGAAACGATCTTCTGCATCAACTTTGATGATGTTTAGGCCGAACTTATCGCCAAACATATCCATCACTTGTTGACCTTCATTTAAACGAAGTAGACCGTTATCGACAAATACACACGTTAGCTTGTCGCCAATTGCGCGGTGCACCAGCATCGCAACAACAGATGAATCCACACCACCAGATAAGCCTAGGATAACTTCGTCGTCACCCACTTGCTCTTTAATGCGAGCAACCGCGTCTTCGATGATAGATTCCGATGTCCATAGACGCTCACAGCCACATACGCCAAGAACAAAGTTCTCAAGCATTTGTAGGCCACCTTTTGTGTGTGTCACTTCTGGGTGGAACTGAACGCCGTAGTATTTCTTCTCTTCGTTCGCCATCGCAGCATAAGGACAAGTGTCTGTCTCACCAACTTTTACGAAATCGGCTGGGATCTCTACTACTTTGTCGCCGTGGCTCATCCAAACGTCTTGAGTTGCTTCAAGATCTTTAAATAGGGCACATTCACCAGAAACTTTAACCTGAGCGTAGCCAAACTCACGTTCGTTAGAGCCTGCTACTTTGCCACCTAGTTGTTCCGCCATAGTTTGCATGCCGTAACATACGCCAAGTAAAGGAACACCAGAGTCAAATACATATTGAGGCGCGCGTGGAGAGTTCTCTTCCGTTACGCTTTCTGGACCGCCAGATAGGATAATGCCATCTGGGTTGAATTCGCGAATATCCGCTTCTTCTACATCCCAGCTCCATAGTTCACAGTAAACGCCGATTTCACGTACGCGGCGTGCTACTAATTGAGTGTACTGAGAACCGAAGTCCAAGATCAGAATACGTTGGTCATGGATATTTTTAGTCATTTTGAGCAGTCTTTTTAAGGCTAAGTGATTAAAACCGAGGCGAGTGTACTCGCCTCTTCTTAATGCTTCAAGGAAAAAGCAAACGTTTCCGGTAGGTAATTAGTTCCCTAGACGGTAGTTCGGCGCTTCCTTAGTAATTTGAACATCGTGCACATGAGACTCTTGCATACCAGCACCAGAGATACGTACAAATTCAGCTTTCGTACGCATATCTTCGATAGTTGCAGAACCAGTTAGACCCATGCTTGAACGTAGACCACCCATTTGTTGGTGTACGATCTCTTTTAGACGGCCTTTGTATGCGATACGACCTTCGATACCTTCTGGTACTAGCTTGTCCGCTGCGTTGTCAGACTGGAAGTAACGGTCAGAAGAACCTTGAGACATTGCACCAAGAGAACCCATGCCACGGTAAGACTTGTAAGAACGGCCGTTGTATAGAATCACTTCACCCGGCGCTTCTTCAGTACCTGCAAACATAGAACCAACCATCACACATGATGCGCCCGCTACGATTGCTTTACAGATATCACCTGAGAAACGGATACCACCGTCAGCGATAACTGGAATACCATAATCATTAGCCACTTCTGCCGCATCTGCGATTGCAGTGATTTGTGGAACCCCCACACCCGTTACAATACGAGTTGTACAGATAGAACCAGGGCCGATACCAACTTTCACTGCGCTTACGCCAGCTTCGATTAGTGCTTTAGCACCAGCACCTGTTGCTACGTTACCACCGATGATGTCTAGATCTGGGTAAGCTGCACGTGTTTCACGAATGCGGCTTAGAACACCTTCAGAATGACCGTGTGAAGAGTCGATAAGTAGAACGTCAACGCCAGCTTCAACTAGTGCAGCAACTCGCTCTTCGTTACCAGCACCAGCACCAACTGCTGCGCCAACACGTAGGCGACCACGCTCATCTTTACATGCGTTTGGTTTACGTTCTGCTTTGTGGAAGTCTTTCGCAGTAATCATACCGGTTAGTTGGAACTCATCATTCACAACCAATACTTTCTCTACGCGAGCTTCGTGCATTTTCTCTTGCACTTCTTCTCGTGTTGCACCTTCTTTAACTGCTGCCAACTTCTCTTTTGGCGTCATTACTGAAGATACTTTCTTAGAAAGGTCCGTCACAAAACGAACGTCACGACCAGTGATAATACCAACAAGCTCATTGCTCTCAGTGACAACAGGGAAACCTGCAAAACCATGCTTTTCAGTGAGTGCAACAACATCAGCGATGGTCGCGTCAGGGTTTACTGTAACCGCGTCAGTCACCATACCAGCTTCGAACTTCTTAACTTTACGAACTTCGGCTGCCTGCTGCTCAATAGACATGTTCTTGTGGATAAAGCCAATGCCACCCTCTTGCGCTAGCGCGATCGCTAGACGAGCTTCAGTAACAGTGTCCATAGACGCTGAAATCATTGGGATGTTTAGGGTGATGTTCTTAGTTAGCTGAGTGCGAAGATCAGCTGTGTTTGGGAGAACGGTGGAGTGTGCTGGCACAAGTAGTACGTCATCGAATGTCAGCGCTTCTTTGGCAATTCTTAGCATTTGCAATATCTCACAATTAGAGGAGTAAAAAGAACAATCCAATCTCATCGTTTCGCATAATGAGGGTAACCTGTGTTAGCAACAAGCTACATTTGGATTAGATATTGCGGAGGGATTATACGGTTAACGCAATCGCTTGACCACAAATTTTTTAATTTTTTTCTTGCAATTACCCCCTTGCTATGTATTATATTGCCGCTAATTTCCATACTCACGTCTAAGAGATTAGCTGTGCTCTCCAAGACCAATCAAAACATCTTTACTGTTTCTCGTCTCAACGCAGAAGTTCGTTTACTCCTTGAAAACGAAATGGGGATCGTTTGGCTCGTCGGAGAGATATCCAACTTTTCAGCTCCTGTCTCTGGTCACTGGTACCTCACTCTTAAAGACTCTCGCGCTCAAGTTAAATGTGCCATGTTTCGTGGTAACAATCGCCGCGTTACTTTCAAGCCCGCTAACGGTAATCAAGTCCTAGTAAAAGCTCGTCTTTCTCTTTATGAGCCTCGCGGTGACTACCAATTGATCATCGAAAGCATGCAACCGGAAGGTGACGGCCGTCTTCAGCAAGAGTTTGAAGAGCTGAAAATGAAGCTTGCCGCAGAAGGGTTGTTCGCTCAAACCAATAAGCAACCTTTGCCTGAGCACCCTAAACGTGTTGGCGTCATCACATCGAAAACTGGTGCCGCGCTTTACGATATCTTAGACGTATTGAAACGTCGTGATCCTTCCCTACCCGTTGTGATTTATCCGACAGTAGTACAAGGTGAGGACGCAGCCATTCAAATTGCACAAGCCATTGGTCGCGCTAACAGCCGTGATGAATGTGATGTGCTAATTGTGGGCCGAGGTGGTGGTTCATTAGAAGACTTGTGGTGCTTTAACAACGAGATATTAGCTCGCACGATTGCAGCAAGCCAAATTCCTATTATTAGCGCCGTTGGACATGAAGTCGACGTGACAATAGCTGATTTTGTCGCCGACGTACGCGCGCCTACTCCATCAGCAGCCGCTGAGCTAGTAAGCCGTGATAACAGCCACAAAGATCAAGCTTTAGTTACCCGCCAGCATAAGTTAGCGAGCGCGATGCGTTACTACCTAGCACAACAAAAGCAGCAATCTGCGCAATTAGTGCACCGTCTAGAGAGACATCACCCAAGCTATCGCTTGCAACGTCAGACGCAACAGTTAGATGAGTTGGACATGCGCTTACAGCGAGCGATGAGTCGTTTTATTGCCTTGCGTCAACAGCGAATCGAGCGTCAACATTATCGGCTGCAATTGAACTCTCCTGTAACACGCCTTGGTGAGCAGAAGTCCAAATTAGAGCGTGTTGAGCAAAAGCTGATGGATGCTATGGATCGCAAATTACTGACTATGCGCCATCAACTCGCGATTGCTGCAGAGAAGTTAGACACCGTCAGCCCGCTAGCGACATTGAAACGAGGTTACTCAATTACTCAAACTGAGCAAGGTAAAGTGATTACTCAATCTTCAGATGTAAAATCGGGAGATGTATTGATTACTCGATTAGCCGAAGGCGACGTTCGTTCTACCGTTAACTGAATACAAACTCTGGTTAACTGATTTTCTGGAACTCAAATCGGACACGTGATTTTGATTTGAGTTCATTACACACATTACAAAAGTAACTCGCAGCACCGCATGCTTGCAGCTTCTCCAGCTCCGCCTCACAATCAGGGCAAAAACCTACTTTTTTAAAATCCGATTCACACTGTGCACAATGGTATTGTCCTGTCCATTCCAGTTCGACATTGCAAGTCGGGCAAATGTTCTGCTGCATATCCCGTTCCTCTCTCTAAACTAAGCAATTTCGAGTAACGCATGCTACTCAAAATAACGAACAAGTATGTTGATCTTCATCACCGCCCCAACAAGTTTCACGAGGCGCTAACCATACTTGATAAGTAGGATCTTATACTGATCGTCTGATATTTACTCCTTGATCAGCGATCACCCCTTAAAAGAATATTTATATAACCACACACCGAAAGCATAAGTTACATATTCTGCATTCCAATTTAAGGAAGAATAAAAAACCTAATTTAAATTTAATTAAACGAAAAATTAGAATTTAATAAAAAGATCTTATTCAGAAAGCAGTGTTTACATTGGTGTGCATTTCGATAGTTTGACCGTCGAGCTCAACGAGTTTAACTTGGATAAAAGCAAACTCATTTAAATGGCTCGCATGCGTTCCACCACAAGGGATTACCGCTAATTGACCTTCCCCTAAATCGCACTTCCAATAGCGAGAGTCAGTTAATCTATCGCCGAGGCATTCCATGGTGATCATCGCATCTCTTTGAAGCCATTCAACCAGTTGGTCATTCACTTTTTCTGCAATCGCCTGGAGGTCATTCAGCATATTTGCACTGTTTAATCCTCTTTTACGGAGTGTTTTGCCTAAACGGTACGTATCGAGGCACTTGTCTGGAGTGACATAACTCGTAACTTGCGCATAGCTATTAAAGTCATAATAACCATGTGGGTCTTTGCGGTCTGCGTCTTTTCGCCAATAGTCTTCCGCTAGTACTTTATTCAACGCCAAATACGCTAAGTGTCCTGCACTATGGCCTCGGCTCAAAGCGTGTTGGTAATCCTTATCTACCGCCAATATCACCAAATCATCAGTAACAAGTGATTCCGTACGCGATATAACATGTACGACGACAAACACCCAACCTTCAGCATCACGCTTTACAGGGATGTCACTACCCACATACAGCGCACCACTTTCCTGTTCCACTGCTCCAACTTGGCAATCTACCACGTCATGCTCAGCCCCATTCACCTTCAACGTTCCTTTGTCTGCAGGGTGATCCGGCCATATGTGACTAACGGGATGGAACGGCGTGACATCTGTAATAACGTAAGTCACTTCTTCCGTAGATTGAACGAGCTGTATTTGTGCTTCTAATTGCCATGTTTGATGACAAAAACGAGTCTTTGTTGCTGTGATAGTCATTTTTACGATTACTTTTGATAAAAAAATACCCAAGTAGAAACTTGGGTATTCGAATTTCATTATTTATTGCGGTTTTTCACCATCGACATCATACGTTTGCGTTTACGCTCTTGTGATAGCGTAAGCTTATTCGTACGGTTCTCGTATGGGTTATCACTGTTGTGGAAGTTAATGCGAATCGGTGTTCCCATAATTTCCAGAGACTTACGGAAGTAGTTCATCAGATAACGTTTATACGAATCTGGCAATTCACGAACCATGTTACCGTGGATAACAACGATCGGTGGGTTGTAGCCACCTGCGTGTGCGTATTTGAGTTTGATACGACGGCCACGAACCATTGGCGGTTGGTGATCATCCACAGCCATCTTCATGATACGCGTCAGTACTGACGTACCCACACGCGTTGTCGCCGAGTTATATGCTTCTTGGATAGATTCAAACAAGTGACCAACGCCAGTACCGTGCAGCGCAGAGATAAAGTGGATACGCGCGAAATCGACGAATCCTAGACGGCGGTCCAGTTCTTTCTTCACGCTTTCTTTCACGTCACTGTCTAGACCATCCCACTTGTTAACGGCGATGACAATTGAGCGGCCAGCATTCAGTGCAAAACCAAGCAAGCTTAGGTCTTGGTCTGAAATATTTTCACGTGCATCAATCACCAGTAGAACGACGTTTGCATCTTCTACCGCTTTCAGCGTTTTAACAACAGAGAACTTTTCAACCGTTTCATTGATACGACCACGACGACGAACACCTGCGGTATCAATTAGTACGTATTCGCGTCCATCACGTTCCATCGGGATGTAGATAGAATCACGCGTTGTACCAGGCATATCGTATACAACTACACGTTCTTCACCCAGAATACGGTTAGTCAGTGTCGATTTACCTACGTTCGGACGACCGATGATCGCCAACTTAATCGGCTGCTCTTGAAGGCGCTTGAATTCAGCTTCTGCGTCTTCTTCAGTGTAATCTTCAACAAGAGGCTCTTCGTCTTCGAATCCAGTCAGGTCTTCAATCTCACCTTCTTCAGATTCACTTGTTAATAGATCATCAAAGAATGGAGATAAAGCACGCTCAAGCAAAGCGGTCACACCACGGCCATGAGCGGCCGCAATCTGATACATATCATCCACGCCGAGCTGCCAAAAATCAGCACACGCTGCATCGGCATCAATACCATCTATTTTGTTTACCACCAGCATCGCTGGCTTTTCAATTTTACGCAGATGCGCAGCAATTGCTGCATCTGAAGGAGTCAGACCAGCACGACCGTCAACAAGGAACAATACAACATCAGCCTCATCAATCGCGGCTAATGACTGTTCTGCCATCTTTGTTTCCACGCCTTCTTCTGTGCCATCAATACCGCCGGTATCAATCACAATGAATTCGTGCTCTTCACCAAGTCTCGCCTGGCCATACTTACGGTCTCGCGTTAGGCCTGGAAAGTCCGCAACCAATGCGTCACGAGTGCGAGTCAATCGGTTAAATAGTGTAGATTTACCTACGTTCGGACGCCCTACTAGAGCTACAACAGGTACCATAACAACCTCTACAATAATCTTTCTTCTGTAGTTATAGGTAACGACTTGCTCGATGCCAAATCAAACCAGCTTTTTACCTATAACCACGTCAGGGTTAATAAATTCAAACAACAAAACGGCTCCTAGCTGTCACCAGCCAGGAGCCGAATGTGAATTATATCACGATATTATTCGTTAATGGTTAGTTTCTTTACATCGCCGTTGCGAGTTGTAATCACATAACCATCCGATAATAACGTCGGGCCAACGGCCAAGCCGCTATCATCGATAAACTGCTGCGCAACAAATTCGCCTGTTGAACGATCCATCCAGTGAAGGTAACCAAGCGTGTCACCGACAACGAGATAATTGCCGACAATAACTGGCGATGTAAGTTGTCGGTGCTCAAGCAAGCTGTTTTCCCACAACTCAGTCCCACTTCGTGAATCAACGGCAACAACATGATCTTTTTCCGTTATCACAAAGATGCGGCTACCATCTGTAGAAATATCTGTTGCAGATGAGTAATTACGCTTCCAAATCGGGTTCGCTGAACGCAAATCAATGGCGATAAGTTGACCATTGTATCCAATGGTGAAAAGAGTACCGCCTAACACAATTGGCGATGAATCAACATCAACCAAACGATCAATTTCTGTCGCGCCTTTTGGCGTACCAACAGGCTGTTGCCAAATCAGCTGACCACGCTCAACGATAGCAGCTGCGAGTCGGCCATTTGCCGTTCCCCAAAATACACCGCCGCCAATTGCAGTCGGAGTACTGTCGCCACGTAAAGTTAGGTTAGGCACTTCTGTACTCAATGCCCAGCGTTGCTCACCAGTACTCTCATTAAGGGCAATCAACATGCCTCGGCTAGTATTGATGATAATAAGGCCTGAGTCTGCAACTGGCTTCGCCAGTACCTCACCACCAACTTTTACACGCCAAACAATTTCACCTGTTTCTTGGTCAAGAGAGATGACTTCACCATTCTCAGAGCCAATGTAAAGGTTTCCGTATGCTGCTGTGATACCACCAGAGAGACGAGCAATGACATCTTCTTCTAGGTCCGTTTGCCAACGTTGTTTACCGTTTTCAGGATCCAGCGCTTTTACTAAGCCATCGCGACTTGCCACGAACAATGTATCATTCGCAAATACAGGGGATAGCTTTGAAAAGTAATGACCAACACCATCGCCAACCGATGTACTCCACTCACTACTGGTTGTAAACTCACTGTCTACCTGAGGTAGCGGCGCCATTACAATGGTATCTTTCTCACCAGCACAACCGGCAAGAATTCCCATTGTTAACGCCCCTAACAAGGCTTTGTTAAAGACTCTTTTCATCCAATGCGGTCCTTATTTCGCCAGATCGTCCAATTTCATTTGTAGCGTCGGGCTTGCGTCTGCCGCTTGCTGAGCTTCAGTATAAGCAGCATATGCGGCATCTTTGTCACCTTGGCGAATCGCAATATCGCCACGAAGTTCAGCAATACGACCTGTCCATGCAGCATCAGTGACGTTACTTAGTTCAGCCGTTGCAGCGTCAAAGTTACCCATTTCCGTTTCAATGCGCGCAATGCGGTAACTAATCAACGGTAACAGCGCAGCATCTTGAGTGTTGCTTTGCGCCCACTTCAATTGCTCTAATGCAGCAGAAAGATCTTGAGCTTCAACTTGTGCTTTAGCAAGTTGTAGCGCAGCCAATACTGAATATTCTTTTACTTCATTTGACTCAATGAAAGCTTTCACGTCAGCTTGAGCATCAGTACCTTTATCTTGCAAAGCATTCATTGCTGTCGTGTAGCTTTGAGAAGCTGCTTCACTCGCCTGAATCACAGAATCCTGGTAGTAACGCCAGCCAAATAGACCACCTAAGCCAACAACCGCACCGATGATGACGGCTTTGCCGTTTTCCTTCCACCAGTCTTTAATGGCTTCAACTTGTTGTTCTTCAGTATCGTAAAGTTCCACTTCCTGTCCTCTTAAAACATGTAAATGGCAGCTTAGCTGCCATTGTTCCTATTTCGTTTAAAGGCTCCACATTTGGGAGCCTTAGCTTACGAACTAGGATGTAATTTTGTTAGATTACTAAAAGACTTAAATCAGTGCTGCGATCTTTTCTGCAACTTCTGCTTGGTTGTAAGTCTCTTGCTCACCACCAGCCAAGTCTTTCAGTACTACGGTATTATCCGCAACTTCGTTTTCACCCAGAACTAATGCTACAACAGCACCAACTTTGTCTGCGCGTTTAAACTGTTTCTTGAAGTTACCGCCACCGAAGTGATTCATCACACGAACGCCAGGGATAGACTCACGAAGCAGCTCTGCTAGCTTCATTCCTGCCATCATGGTGCCTTCGCCTGCTGTTACTACGTAAACATCCACACTGCGACGAACATCTGTTAGCTCTAATGTTTCTAGCATCAGAACAAGACGCTCTAGGCCCATTGCAAAGCCAACTGCTGGTGTTGGTTTACCACCTAATTGCTCTACAAGACCATCGTAACGACCACCGCCACAAACGGTGCCTTGAGCACCTAGGCTCTCAGTGATCCATTCAAATACCGTGCGGTTGTAGTAATCCAGACCACGAACTAGACGTTCGTTAACTGTGTATTCGATACCTGCGGCGTCTAAAAGTTCACATAGACCTGCGAAGTGTGCTTTAGATTCTTCACCTAAGTAATCTGAAAGGCGAGGTGCATCACCTAAAATAGCTTGAACGTCAGGGTTCTTCGTATCCAGAACACGCAGTGGGTTCGTGTGCATGCGACGCTTACAATCTTCGTCTAGCACATCAATATGTTGCTCAAGGAACGCAACCAGTGCAGTACGGTAGTCTGCGCGGTCTTCTTGAGAACCGATAGAGTTCAGCTCAAGACGAACATGTTCATTGATACCTAGCTCACGCCATAGACGCGCCGTCATCATGATAAGCTCTGCATCAACATCTGGACCATTTAGACCAAACACCTCAACACCACACTGGTGGAATTGACGGTAACGACCTTTCTGCGGACGTTCATGGCGGAACATAGGCCCCATGTACCACAGACGCTGTTCGTCACGGTTGATCAGGCTGTTTTGAATACATGAACGTACACAACCCGCCGTACCTTCAGGGCGAAGTGTTAGGCTGTCTCCGTTACGATCATCAAAGGTGTACATTTCTTTTGAAACGACGTCTGTCTCTTCACCAACAGCGCGGCTGAATAGGTTTGTTTCTTCAACGATTGGCATGCGCACTTCGTTATAACCGTATGCGCTAATTACATTTTTCACTGTGTTTTCTAGTTTTTGCCACAGTGGCGACTGAGTTGGGAGGCAATCGTTCATGCCTCGAATTGCTTGAATTGTTTTTGCCACAATACTTACCGTAATTCTCGTTGAGATTAATCTTGTACTTTAACTTCGATGCGGTTTTCGCCATTCATCATGGCTGCTTTCGCACGGATCTTAGCTTCTAGCTGATTCACAAGGTCATCGTTATCAAAGCGTTCTTTCTGGCGTTTACCATCTTCGTAGAATGCGCTCTTCTTGTTACTGCCTGCTAGACCTAAGTGAGAAACTTCTGCTTCACCAGGGCCGTTTACCACACAACCGATGATAGACACATCCATTGGCGTGATGATGTCTTCTAAACGCTGCTCAAGTGCGTTCACTGTGCCAATCACATCAAATTCTTGGCGCGAGCAACTTGGGCAAGCAATAAAGTTGATGCCTCGAGAGCGAATGCGCAGAGATTTAAGGATATCGAAACCGACTTTGATTTCTTCAACTGGATCGGCAGCCAAAGAGATACGCAGCGTATCGCCGATCCCTTCAGATAACAGCATACCTAAGCCAACAGATGACTTAACAGCACCAGCACGAGCACCACCCGCTTCTGTAATACCCAAGTGAAGAGGCTGATCGATTTTCTTCGCTAGCAGACGGTATGAATCCACCGCAAGGAAGACGTCTGAAGCTTTCACGCTAACTTTAAATTGGTCAAAGTTAAGACGATCGAGATGATCTACGTGACGCATCGCCGATTCAACTAAAGCTTCTGGCGTTGGTTCGCCGTATTTCATCTGTAAATCTTTTTCCAAAGATCCACCGTTGACACCAATACGGATTGGGATGTTTTTATCGCGAGCACAGTCAACAACAGCGCGAATGCGCTCTTCATTGCCAATGTTACCTGGGTTGATGCGTAAACAGTCAACACCGTACTCCGCCACTTTCAGCGCGATACGATAGTCGAAATGAATATCAGCCACTAATGGTACAGAAACTTGCTGTTTAATCAGTTTGAAAGCTTCTGCTGCGTCCATGGTAGGTACAGAAACTCGAACGATATCTGCACCGACTTTTTCTAGTGCTCGGATTTGAGCGACTGTCGCTTCTACGTCAGTCGTGCGAGTGTTAGTCATTGACTGTACTGCAATTGGCGCACCATCACCAATTGGCACATCACCCACATAAATACGCGTCGATTTACGACGAATAATTGGAGATTCGTGTTGCATAATTTTTTATAACGGTAGAGTGAATCTAGCTACTTTGCCTGAAGTATACCCAGAAAGGTCGACAGGTTCACTTGCAAATGTCATTGTAACCCCTTCCGGTGCGCCTAATATCACTTTAAACGGCGCTTTTCCGGTAAGTTCTACATCTTGTCCTGGTTTATGAGTACCACTTACCAGCGTTTTACCATTGGTGTCTTTTACTTGAATCCAACAGTCCGCTTTAAACTTCATAGTAAGAAGTGTCATGCCTTCAGGTACGACTGGCGCAGGCTGTTCCTCTTCCGCAGTTTCAATCACGGCAACAGGTTCTTCAGAATCTACGCTTGTTGTATTTTCAGTTTCAGCAAGCAGAGGGTCGCTACCCTGCTCGACTGGTACTTCACTCGTTTCAACAACATCATTACTTGTTGAAACAACTTCTTCAGGAGTACTTGCGATTAACTCCTCAGCCGTCATTAAATCGATATCAGCTAACTCTTGCGCTGTGGGCTTCGGCGCTTCAACACTTGAATCCGTAACTTCCTTCGTTAGGCTATTCTCTTGCTGGTTTTGCCACCACCAAGCTGCAGAAATACCAATAATGATCAACCCGATAGCCCAAGTCAGGAGCATGATACGGCTATTGTGCTTCTCATCTTTTGTTTTGCGAGAGAAGCTCTGCATTTCAATTTCTTGCTCTTGCGGCTGTACATCTGCTGTCTGCTCTAACGCAGTCAAAACCATCTTCTCATCAAGGCCCACGAACTTCGCGTAAGAACGCAAGTAACCACGCGTAAATGTCGCAACTTGTTGAGACTCAAATCGGTTATTTTCAATATCTTCAATAACAGAAACGCGAAGCCTCAGGCGATCAGCAACTTGCTTTTGACTCATCCCAAGAGATTCGCGTTTGTTTTTCAGTAATGTGCCAGCTTCAATAGAAAGTGGCACTTCATTCGTATTTTCGTGTTCTGTCATAATGGTGGTATTTAATCTGTTTTAGTGGCTAACGTGGTTATGTATTTTCGTTATTGTTCTTAAGCCTCTTTAAAAGATAGCTAGCCTAAACGCGTTAACCAAAATAATAATTTTAAGAAACTCTCAGCGATTTGAGTGTGAATACCCGTTTTGCAAAAATCAGCAAAGCGTATGTGAGAAAATGCTGAGAATTATCGGTGTCATCGTTAATGTCACATATCATGATAAGCGAATGTGTAACGAAGACAAAAACTCTTTACACTCAAACTAACAGATAGCTCAAGCTTTTGTCCAAACTTTGACAAAGGAATTCGAAATTATACCCAAATAACCTCGAGTTGGAGAGTTGTCGTCATAAATCTTGGCAGAAATGCCCTTATCGCTAAACAAAATAGCCAGAGCAAATGGCTCTGGCTATTTTTGAATTCCGGTCGTTTATACCGCTTTTACTTCAATGGTATCAGCACCGCGCGACGCTTTTAACATTGCAGTACGTTTAGTTCGGTCAATCACATCACCGACTAACTGACCACACGCCGCATCAATGTCATCGCCACGAGTCTTACGAACCGTTACTGTATGCTCATATTGCATCAATGTTTTTTGGAAGCGATCGATACGTGAGTTACTTGGTTTCTTGTAAGGTGAACCTGGGTACGGGTTAAACGGAATCAAGTTAATCTTACATGGTGTGTCTTTCATCAGCTCAGCCAGTTCACGAGCATGGTCCATGTCATCATTCACATGATCAAGAAGTACGTACTCAACCGTTACCTTACCGCGGTTTGCATTCGATGAAGCGATGTAACGACGAACTGATGCTAGGAAATCTTGAATATCCCAACGATCGTTAATTGGCATGATTTCACTACGCAGCTTATCGTTTGGCGCATGAAGGGAAATTGCCAACGCGACATCGATTTTGCCTGTCATCTGATCAAGACCAGAAACCACACCTGATGTAGATACAGTCACACGACGTTTTGACAAACCAAAGCCAAGATCGTCCAGCATTAGTTCTAATGCCGGGATCAAGTTCTTCATGTTTAGAAGCGGTTCACCCATCCCCATCATCACGACGTTAGTAATTGGGCGGCGACCTGTTTCTTTCTCAAGACCAATTTCACGTGCAGCGCGCCACACCTGACCGATGATCTCTGAAACTTTCAAGTTACGGTTAAAGCCCTGCTGTGCGGTTGAGCAGAACTTACATTCCAACGCACAACCTACTTGAGAAGACACACAAAGCGTTGCACGATCATCTTCTGGAATGTAAACCGTCTCCACATCCTGATCACCAACGTTCATCGCCCACTTGATTGTACCATCAGAAGAGTGCTGAGCTTCTGCGACTGTTGGTGCCTTGATTTCGCACTTGTGTAAAAGCTTTTCGCGCAGCTTCTTGTTAATGTTTGTCATTTTTTCGAAGTCATCTACACCGAAATGGTAGATCCACTTCATAACCTGATCGGCACGAAACGCTTTCTCGCCGAGTTCTTCTGCGAAAAACTGACGCATGCCTTTGCGATCAAAGTCGAGTAGATTGATTTTTTCAGTGGTCATGTTGCCTCTCAATGACTGAAACAAGAATAAGGGCGCGAATTGTACAGCCTTTATGCAGCTACAACAAGGGGTGTAAAACCCTGAGTTTGCTAAGGCATTAAAATCAAAATGATTAAATTTTAAGCACCTCTTGTGCTATAAGTGGCGATTACACTATCAAAAGTAAAAGCGTAGAAATCGTAAAGGGAAAAGACTAAAAATAACTCACGTTACTGGGCTTTAAAGCCCATTATATAGTCAGACTAGTTAGCGTGTAAGAGATCACTTATGCAGTCAACATTGCCACTCAACTTAGGTATATGAAATGAAAAAGCCTCGGAAAGTTCCGAGGCTTTTCTGTATCAGAGCATCACTAACAAGTGCAGTATCACGCCTAATTAGCGAGAGAAAACCTCTGACTCCGGGAAGAAAAACTCAATTTCACGTGCTGCAGATTCAGGGCTATCGGAACCATGAACTGAATTGTGACGCATGCTAAGTGCGTAATCAGCACGAAGCGTACCGCATGCCGCTTCCTCTGGGTTAGTTTTACCCATCAGTTCACGGTAACGTGCAATCGCATTTTCACCTTCCAGTACCTGAACCATAATAGGACCAGATGTCATAAACTCTTTTAGTGGAGGGAAAAACTCTTTGCCTTCATGCTCTGCATAAAAACCGCTTGCCTGATCTTCAGTCAGGTGAACCATTTTAGCAGCGACAATACGTAGGCCAGCCTTTTCAATACGGTTATAGATTTCACCAATTAGGTTTCGCTCTACCGCATCCGGCTTAATGATTGAAAATGTTCTTTCTAGAGCCATAAAGTTTCCTTTCTGTACTTGTAATAATAGTTGTGTTTTTAAAGTGACTTACTGGGTAAGAGCAGCACTCAAGCAAGAGAGTGCCGCAATCAATCTTATTTACCAGCTTGCTCATTGAGGAAACGAGCAAGTGTACGAACGCCCATACCCGTAGCTCCCGCAGCCCATTTGTCAGACGCAGCTTTACGGTATGTACCCGCACAGTCGAAGTGCAACCAGCCTTTTTTGTAGTCTTCTACGAAGTAAGACAAGAATGCTGCTGCTGTGCTTGCACCCGGAGAGTAGTCGCCAGAACTGATATTCGATAGGTCAGCAAAGTTTGACGGCAGCATTCCACGGTGGAAGTCAGCAAGTGGTAGCGGCCATAAACCTTCTTTTTCTTGGTTTGCCGCAGTGAGCGCTTGATGCGATAACTCGTCATCGAAACTCATTAGTGCGTGGTAATCATTACCCAACGCATTCTTCGCCGCACCTGTTAGTGTTGCACAATCAATGATTAACTCAGGTTTTTGCTCACTAGCGTAGATAAGGCCATCAGCAAGCACTAAACGACCTTCTGCATCGGTGTTCATGATTTCAACGGTTTTACCGTTTTTGTAGGTGATGATGTCGCCAAGCTTGAGTGCGCGACCAGAAACCATGTTCTCTGCACAACAAAGGATCAGTTTTACACGCTTGTTCAAACCACGAAGAATCGCCAGTGCAAGACCACCGGTGATGGTGCCTGAGCCACCCATGTCTGCTTTCATTGCGCTCATGAAGTTAGAAGGCTTCAAGCTGTAACCACCCGAATCAAAGGTGATACCTTTACCGACAAGACACGCGAATATTGGTGCGTTCTCGTCACCTGTCGGGTTGTAGTCTAGCTGGAGCATCGCAGAAGTACGCTCCGAACCACGGCCTACGGCGTAAATGCCTTCCCAACCTTCTGCCAACAAGTCTTTGTCTTTGACGATACGAGCTGTCACTGTGCCTTTAGGCGCAACAGATTTGATGAATTCAGCGGCCATTGTCGCTAGCTGACGAGGGGCAACTTCTTCTGCGGTTTTATTGATGATATCGCGGGTAAAATCAGTCGCGGTAATACGCGCTTGAAGCTCTGCTTGATCTTCTTCAGACAATGCAGACCACTCAACTGAGCCATGTTTTTTTGGGTTACGGTAACCTTGGTGGAAAGCCCAAACGCTCTCTAAATCCCAGTTATCACCGGAAAGAAAAATAGAACGAATTCCTTGGCCATCTAGCTGACGAGCTGCACGTTGAATTGCACCAAGATCGTGACCTTCACCTAAATGAATGGTTGCGCCGTTTTCAGCGAATGAAAGCAGTGCTTTTTCACCCCAATGTGGTGCTGCCGACTCTTGACTTAAAAATACAGACATCTGTGTAGACATGGTTTCTCCTTGTCTTATAGCAGCGTTGCCTACGCTGCTTCTTTTTAATAACTCACGGATGTTAGCATTATGTAGGGCAAAAATGTCAATTGGATAAAAAAACGGACCTAAAGGTCCGCTTTTTTTAGTAAGAATTGTTAACTAGGCTGTGTTTTACAGACTTAGTCTGCTTCATCCATCCAGCACATGATAACGGCTTCCAGAATCTTTTCGTTACAATGGTTTGGGTCATCTTCAAACTCATCTAACTCCATGATCCATTGATGAAGATCGGTAAAACGCACCGTTTGCGGATCAACATCTGGAAACTTGTCACAAAGTTCAATCGCGATATCGCGAGAATCTGTCCATTTCATTGCTCATCTTCCTTTTGCTTCTTCCCTATATTGGGAAGATAGTTTTAGTGATCTTCTGAAGCGTGGTTCAGCGTGTACTTAGGAATTTCTACCACTAAGTCTTCATCCGCAATTTTCGCCTGACACCCTAGACGAGATTCAGGCTCTAGACCCCACGCTTTATCCAGCATGTCGTCTTCCAGCTCTTCACTTTCTTCTAGCGAATCAAAACCTTCACGGATGATCACGTGGCAGGTGGTACAAGCACATGATTTTTCACACGCATGTTCAATACCGATACCATTTTTTAGCGCTACGTCCAGAACGGTTTCACCAGTGTTTGCTTCCAACACTGCGCCTTCTGGGCACAAATCGTCGTGTGGTAATACAATAATCTTAGGCATAACTACTTATCTCTTATATATCGTCTACTGATTGACCTGACAGAGCAGCTCGAATCGATTTATCCATACGGCGCGATGCGAAATCTTGGCTCGCTTTATCGGTATCTTTAATGCCTTGCTCAATCGCATCTGCATCATCACCATTACGCAGCTCAATCAAGGCTTCGATGGCTTTTATCAGGTCTTGTTTCTCTTGTTCTGATAGTAGTTCGTCACCATCAGCTTGCATGGCTGCAATCAAGCCTTCTATCACACGGTCGGCCTCAACACGCTGCTCAGCTAGCGCACGAGCTTGCATGTCTTCTTTAGCGTGAGTCATTGAATCACGCAGCATATCCGCCACTTCATTATCGCTTAACCCGTAAGAAGGTTTTACTTGAATCTCTGACTGAACACCGGTGCTCTTTTCCATTGCCGTAACAGAAAGAAGACCGTCAGCGTCAACTTGGTAAGTCACACGAATATGTGCCGCCCCCGCCGCCATCGGTGGAATGCCTTTCAATGAGAAACGAGCCAGTGAACGACAATCATCAACCATTTCACGCTCACCTTGTACCACATGAACACTCATGGCCGTTTGGCCATCTTTGAATGTGGTAAATTCTTGCGCACGCGCAACAGGAATCGTGGTATTGCGAGGGATGATCTTCTCAACCAAACCACCCATGGTTTCAATACCAAGCGACAGTGGGATCACGTCAAGAAGTAACATTTCTGAATCAGGCTTGTTACCCGCTAGAATGTCGGCTTGGATACCCGCGCCGATTGCGACAACTTCATCAGGATTAATGCTTGTTAGCGGTGTGCGGCCAAAAAACTCGCCTACCATTTCACGAACCAGCAATGTGCGTGTTGAACCACCAACCATGACAACTTCGAGTACTTCGTCTGCGTTAACATCAGCATCTTTTAATGCACGACGACAAGACATTAGTGTTTTCTTCACTAATGGGCGAATCAGCTCTTCGAACTGCTCACGAGTAACGGTGCCCTTCCAGCCAAACACGTCAACATCAACGCTGTCTTGCTCAGAGAAAGCAATCTTAGTCGCAGTAGCAATGTTCAGTAGCGTACGGTTTTTTTCAGCAGAAAGTGGGACTTCGAGACCCGCTTGCTCCATTAGGTAATCCGCTAACAGATGGTCAAAGTCATCGCCGCCTAAGGCAGAATCACCACCTGTTGCTAATACTTCAAATACGCCTTTCGACAAACGTAGGATAGAGATATCAAATGTACCGCCACCTAGGTCATAAACCGCAATCACCCCTTCTTGGCCTGAGTCTAGACCATAAGCAATTGCCGCGGCAGTTGGTTCGTTCAGAAGACGGAGCACATGAAGGCCAGCTAATTTCGCGGCATCTTTCGTACCTGCACGCTGAGCATCATCAAAGTAAGCAGGAACAGTGATCACAACACCCGCTAACTCACCACCTAACGTTTCTTCTGCTCGCTTACCTAGCGCTTTTAGAATGTCCGCAGATACTTCAATCGGGTTTTTGTCACCTTGAGGCGTTTGCAGGATCGGAAGACCATTTTCACTCTCTCTAAAACGATAAGGAAGTGAAGAGTAACGGGACTGAATGTCCTTTAATGAACGACCGATCAAACGTTTTACAGAGATAATAGTGTTCTCTGGTTCAAACTCTGCTTTGGCTTTGGCTTCGTGGCCAACCGTTAACGTTTCCTCAGTGTAATTAACGACTGAAGGTAAAATAGTACGGCCCTGCTCGTCCGCAAGTGGAGTTGCATCGCCGCTACGTACAGAAGCAACCAAAGAGTTGGTAGTACCTAAGTCGATACCCGCTGCTAACTTATGCTCATGAGGTGCCGAGCTTTGGCCCGGTTCTGCGATTTGAAGTAGTGCCATGATAGGTCCTTGTCACGCTAACTAGCCGAGGATTTTGTCTTCGACTAGTTCAATTTCGTTCTTTAGTTTGGCAATGAATTTTAGCTTACGAACTCGGTCTGCGGCTTCAGCCCAAAGACCATCATCAAGCTCTTGCTCGACGCTTGCCAGATGCTGTTTGTACATTTTGCTGACCTTAGAATCGAAGTCAAAAAGCGCCGATTCAGGATCGGTGCTGTCAGCAATTTCTTCCAGTTCTTCGCGCAGCTCCATTTGCTCCATTAAGAACATTGGATCTTGCATTGTCTGCTGTTCACCTCGGATCTCAACTCCCTGCTCTGCGAGGATGTACTCGGCACGGGAGATAGGATTTTTCAGAACTTGATAGGCATCGTTGATTTGCGCTGCCTTTTGCACCGCCATCAAACGGTCACGTTCAGATCCCGTTGCAAAGTTATCCGGGTGGAAGCGTTTTTGTAGTTCTCGGAACTGAGAAGAAAGAAGGCTACCATCCAGCTTAAACTGACTTGGTAGCCCAAATAATTCAAAGTGATTCATTAAGTTCGGGTCCTAGTAAAGCCTTCCGGACTCGCTTGCCCAGAAGGACAATCAATTAGACGTTGAAGCTTTCACCACAACCACATTCACTTTTCGCGTTAGGGTTGTTGAATTCAAAACCTTCATTCAACCCTTCTTTCACGTAATCCAATTCGGTACCGTCTAGGTACACTAAGCTTTTTTTGTCGATGATGATTTTCACTCCAGAGAGTTCAAAAACTTCATCTTCTTCGTTAAGCTCATCAACAAACTCAAGTACATATGCCATGCCTGAACAACCAGTCGTCTTCACTCCAAGACGTAAACCGATACCTTTGCCTCGGTTATCTAGGAATGCTCTTACGCGACTTGCCGCTGATTCTGTCATTGTGATGGCCATACTGCACCTTAGTCTGTCTAAATTTCGATTGGAATGGGAGCGTCAAAGCTCCCATTATATTACGGAATAATTATTCTTGGTGTTTTTTCTTGTAGTCTGCAACCGCTGCTTTGATTGCATCTTCAGCAAGAATTGAACAGTGAACTTTCACTGGTGGAAGCTCTAGCTCTTCAGCAATTTCAGAGTTTTTAATTGCTGCTGCTTCATCAACTGACTTGCCTTTTACCCACTCAGTTACTAGTGAGCTTGATGCGATTGCACTACCACAACCGTATGTTTTGAACTTCGCATCTTCGATGATACCTTCCGGTGTCACTTTGATTTGAAGCTTCATTACGTCACCACAAGCTGGAGCGCCAACCATGCCGCTACCTACTGATGGGTCTTCTTTATCGAATGAACCAACGTTACGTGGGTTCTCGTAGTGATCAATTACTTTTTCGCTGTATGCCATGATAAATTACCTCGAATCCTCTATTTCAATCCCTGAGATTAATGGTGAGCCCATTCAACAGTGCTCAAATCAATCCCTTCTTTGTACATATCCCATAGAGGAGACATGTCGCGTAGCTTAGTCACTGCAACGCGGATTTGTTCAATTGCGTAATCAATTTCTTCTTCAGTCGTGAAACGACCAAACGAGAAACGAACCGAGCTGTGAGCCAATTCATCATCCATGCCTAAGGCACGAAGAACGTAAGAAGGCTCAAGACTTGCAGACGTACAAGCACTACCAGAAGATACCGCTAGATCTTTAAGCGACATTAGTAGTGATTCACCTTCTACGAATGCGAAGCTGATGTTTAGGTTGTGTGGTACACGTTGCTCAAGGTCACCGTTTACCGTCACTGCTTCTAAGTCTTTCACGCCATCAAAAAGACGGTTACGAAGCGCTAAAGCGTGATCGTAATCTTTTTGCATGTCTTCTTTTGCAATGCGGAATGCTTCACCCATACCAACGATTTGGTGAGTAGGAAGTGTACCAGAGCGGAAACCACGCTCATGGCCGCCACCGTGCATTTGCGCTTCAAGACGAATACGAGGCTTACGACGAACGTAAAGTGCACCGATGCCTTTAGGGCCATAAACTTTGTGAGCAGAAAGCGAAATTAGGTCAACTTTCATCTCTTGAACGTCGATTGGTAATTTACCTGCAGATTGTGCTGCATCCACGTGGAAAACAGTTTTACGCTCACGACACAATTCGCCGATCGCAGTAATGTCTTGAACCACACCAATCTCGTTGTTTACGTGCATAATAGACACAAGCACTGTGTCATCACGCATTGCCGCTTTAAGCTTCTCTAGATCGATCAAGCCATTTGATTCTGGCTCAAGGTAAGTCACTTCAAAGCCTTCACGCTCAAGTTGACGACATGGGTCAAGAACGGCTTTGTGCTCTGTTTTACAAGTGATTACGTGCTTGCCTTTCTTCGAGTAAAAGTGCGCTGCACCTTTAATAGCAAGGTTGTCTGATTCTGTCGCACCAGATGTAAATACGATTTCGCGAGGATCTGCATTTAGAAGGTCAGCAATTTGCTCACGAGCAGTATCGACCGCTTCTTCTGCCTGCCAGCCGTAACGGTGCGAACGCGACGCTGGGTTGCCAAATGTGCCATCCATTGTCATGTACTGAACCATTTTTTCAGCAACACGTGGATCAACTGGACATGTAGCGGAATAATCAAGATAAATCGGCAGTTTCATTCTCTACTCCAATGTAAAAAGCTGACCGCTAAGAGCGGACGTTTACACCGATGGGCGCGGCGGTTGTATTTTTGTTTGATAGCCCATGGGTTACCGCCAGATCAATGTCCTGACGATCAGAAATTTCGAGGACTTCATTGTCTGTCATCAACTCACCAAGAGTGATGTTATTCAAGAAGTCACTAATGCGAGAGCTTAAGTCGCGCCATAGCGTGTGAGTAAGGCAACGTGTTCCACCTTGGCAATCTCCTTTGCCCTGGCATTTGGTTGCATCGACTGACTCATCAACGGCTGCAATCACGGTACCAATAGCGATACTGTGTGCGTCGGCACCAAGTCGGTAACCACCACCAGGACCACGAACGCTGGCAACGAGACCTGCTTTACGCAATTTTGAAAATAGCTGCTCTAAGTAAGAGAGCGAGATCCCCTGACGCTCTGAGATGTCAGCAAGAGGTACAGGGTTTTGTTGCGAATGCAGTGCCACATCCAGCATGGCTGTCACCGCATATCTTCCTTTAGATGTAAGTTTCATACCACACCGTATCCACATGGTTTGTAATGGTTAAGATTTTTCCATACCTGAGTAATTTGGTCAAGTATTTATTTGACCATTTTACTCAGGTATTCATCCTCACACCTAAAGTGGTTATTCTTTATTCAGAACTTCTTTTCTATCGAGGTCAAAATGCCGCGTAGAATATTGAGCTCCTGGGTTTCTGGCCGAGCACGAGAGAACAAGCGACGCAATTTATTCATCACCTGCCCAGGTTGCTCTTTATTGATAAACTGGGTCTCAACCATCACCTTTTCAAGATGCTCGAAGAACATTTCGAGCTCTCTATGACGTGGGTACTCTTCCGGCTCATTTGGGGCAAACTGGCTTTGCTCTAAGTTCAAATGCGCAACTCGTACTTCGTAACTCAGAGTTTGTACAGCCATCGCTAGGTTAAGCGAGCTATATTCAGGGTTAGCAGGAATGCAAACATGGTAGTGACACCTTTGCAGCTCTTCGTTTGTTAGACCAGTTCTTTCACGACCAAACACGAGCGCGACAGGGTGTTTTCTACCCTCAACCGCAAATTTCTCACCACATTCACGTGGCTCAAGCATTGGCCATTCTAATGTACGAGAGCGAGCACTGGAGCCCACCACTAGGCTGCAATCTTCAACCGCTTCCTCTAATGTGCCGACAATCTTTGCATTTTGAGCAATATCACCAGCACCCGCAGCCAAAGCAAGAGTTTGTTCATCCACTTCACATTGTGGATCGACTAATACTAGTTGGCTTAAACCCATCACTTTCATAGCTCGAGCTGCTGAGCCAATATTGCCTGAATGAGAGGTACCTACGAGTACAATTTTTACTTGATCCAACATCTATGTTTGCTACCTAAATTAAAACCGCAGAATGTTACCATAGTTTTTTAACACACCCTAGGACGAAGCAGGCCTCTCTTCTCATTCTTGGTCATTGTTCTCGTTCGCCTCAAGCTAAATACAATAAAACCACTGACTTTAGAACAAAAAATAACCACTTCCTTTTTTACTGATCTCTGGTATAATCGCCGCCGCTTTCATTTGTTCTTTAACATCCGTTGGGAAATTCGTATGCATCCAATGCTAAACATTGCTATTCGCGCTGCGCGAAAGGCAGGCAATCATATTGCTAAATCATTAGAAAACACTGATAAAGTAGAATCTACTCTTAAAGGCACTAATGACTTTGTCACTAATGTAGATAAAGAAGCAGAATACATCATCATCGATACTATCAAGCAGTCTTACCCTGAGCACTGTATCGTTGCTGAAGAACAAGGTCTTATCGAAGGTAAAGATAAAGACGTACAATGGATCATCGACCCACTGGATGGCACCACTAACTTTGTAAAAGGTTACCCAACTTTCGCGGTTTCTATCGCAGTTCGTATCAAAGGCAAAACTGAAGTTGCTTGTGTTTACGATCCAATGCAAAACGAGCTATTCACTGCACAACGTGGTGCCGGCGCTCAACTAAACAGTGCGCGTATCCGTGTTGCTCAACTAAAAGACCTTCAAGGTACTGTTCTAGCTACTGGTTTCCCATTCAAACAGAAACAACACGCTGAGTCTTACATCAAGATCGTTGGTGCGCTATTCACTGAATGTGCTGATTTCCGTCGTAGCGGCTCTGCTGCTCTTGACCTATGTTACGTGGCTGCTGGCCGTGTTGATGGTTACTTCGAGCTAGGTCTAAAACCTTGGGATATGGCAGCAGGTGAGCTTATTGCTCGTGAAGCTGGCGCAATCCTAACTGACTTTGCTGGCGGCACTGAGTACATGAAGTCTGGTAACATTGTTGCTTCAAGCGCTCGTGGCGTAAAATCTATCCTTAAGCACATCCGCGAAAACGGTAACAGCGCGATCCTTAAGTAAGATTTGAAAGTCATATTTAGCCCGTCACGCTGATGACTTTAAAAAGCCCCGCTCAATGAGCGGGGCTTTTTTTGTATCTACTTAGCTGCAATGTAAGGCTCTTCATACCGTGAGGTTCTGCAAGCACAAAACTCGATTCAGATACAAAAAAACCGCTGATTGCTCAGCGGTTTTTGTTTTCGACTCTCAACCTGCCTTATGGCATTTCGTCGAACTCTGCGCCTTCTTTTTCTACTTGAGGTGGCATCAAGTGCTCTTTCTGGATGCCCAGTTTTAGCGCTAGTGCTGATGCTACGTAGATAGAAGAGTAAGTACCTACAGTGATACCAAGTAGAAGTGCGGTTGCGAAGCCGTGAATCATCGCACCACCCTGCATGAACAGTGCAATTACCACGAACAATGTTGTACCCGAGGTAATCAACGTACGGCTCAACGTTTGGGTGATTGAAGCGTCCATGATATCGGCTGGCTCACCTTTACGCATCTTACGGAAGTTTTCACGGATACGGTCAAACACAACGATGGTATCGTTGAGCGAGTAACCGACTACCGTTAATAATGCCGCGACGATGGTTAGGTCAACTTCTATTTGTAGGAATGAGAAAACACCTAACGTGATAATGATATCGTGAGCCAATGCCATAACCGCACCAGCCGCTAGACGCCATTCAAATCGCATCGAGACATAAAGCAGGATACAGATCAGCGACACGAGGATCGCTAGACCGCCAGCTTCTGTTAGCTCATCACCAACGTTAGGACCTACGAATTCAATACGACGCATTTCTACGCTTTCGCCAGTACCATCTTTGATAGCACCAATGATTTGGTTGCCCAGCGTTTCACCAGAAACGTCATCACGTGGACGAAGACGAACCATTACTTCACGAGCACTACCGAAGTTTTGTACTGTCGCATCACCAAAACCTTTCGCATCTAAAGCGGTTCGGATTTTTTCAAGGTTCGCAGGTTTTTCAAAGCCAACTTCAATTAGCGTACCGCCAGTGAAGTCTAGGCCCCAATTTAGCCACTTAGTTGACAAAGTGAAGATAGAAGCAGCAATCATAAAGATTGAAAAAACGAATGCTACTTTCGACCAACGCATAAAGCCGATCGTCTTCTCTGCTTTTAGAATTTGAAACATATTAATTCCCAGCCTTAGATCGACAATTTATCAACGCGTTTGCCACCGTAAATCAGGTTCACGATACAACGTGTACCAATAATGGCGGTGAACATTGAAGTTAAGATACCGATAGATAGAGTAACCGCGAAACCTTTCACTGCACCAGTACCGACTGCAAATAGGATAATTGCAGTAATCAGTGTCGTGATGTTCGCATCGGCAATCGTACTGAATGCATTCGCGTAACCTTGGTGAATAGCTTGTTGTGGACTACGCCCATCACGAAGCTCTTCACGGATACGCTCGAAGATCAGTACGTTCGCATCAACCGCCATACCGACCGTTAACACGATACCGGCAATCCCCGGAAGCGTCATGGTAGCGCCTGGAATCATCGACATAACACCAATGATCAACACTAAGTTAGCCATTAGAGCGATGTTGGCAATCAAGCCAAAGCCACGGTAGTAAAGCAGCGTAAACAGCATTACGGCAACCATACCCCAGATACACGCTTGGATACCCATATCGATGTTTTGCTGGCCCATTGATGGACCAATAGTACGCTCTTCAACGATAGAGATAGGTGCGATCAGTGCACCAGCACGTAATAGAAGTGCAAGGTTGTGCGCTTCAGCTGCGGAGTCTATACCCGTGATACGGAAGTTACGTCCAAGAGCCGATTGAATCGTCGCTTGGTTGATGACTTCTTCATGCTTATCTAGGATGACTTTGCCTTCTGGCGTACGACGACCACTGTCTTTGTACTCAGCAAACACGGTAGCCATTAGCTTACCGATGTTCTTCTTAGAGAACGCTGACATCTTGTTACCACCTTCGCTGTCTAGCGAGATGTTAACTTGTGGACGACCGTATTCATCGACACTTGAGCTTGCATCCGTAATGCTTTGACCACCAAGAATAACACGCTTCTTAAGCACAACCGGACGACCGTCTCGGTCCATTTTGATTTCACTGCCTGCTGGCGCACGACCATTTGCCGCCGCTGATAGGTCAGCTTTATCGTCAACTTCACGGAATTCTAGCGTTGCAGTCGCACCTAGAATCTCTTTTGCACGAGCAGTATCTTGAACACCAGGAAGCTCAACAACAATTCGACTTGCACCTTGACGTTGAACGAGAGGCTCTGCAACACCTAGCTCGTTTACACGGTTACGTAAAATCGTAATGTTTTGCTCAACAGCGTAGTTACGGATCTCTTGTAAACGTTGCTCGGTAAAGGTCGCAGTAAGAGCGTAACGGCCATTTGAATCAGATTCGACAAAGAGCATGTCCGGGTGATTCTTTTCTAGCATTGCTTTCGCTTCTGCTAATTGCTCTTCGTTACGTAGCAGAACCTCTACCGCTTCTTTGCCAGAAGGGCGGATAGCACGATAACGAATTTTTGCCTCACGAAGTTCGCTACGGAAAGCTTCTTCTTGCTGACCAACGAGCTTTTCCATCGCAGCGTCCATGTCTACTTCCATTAAGAAGTGGACACCACCACGAAGGTCAAGACCCAGCTTTAATGGTGACGCGCCAATCGCTTCTAGCCAATCGGGTGTAGAAGGAGCAAGGTTAAGTGCAACAATTGTGTCTTTGCCAAGCGCTTCGCTGATGACATCACGAGCACTGATTTGCGTGTCAGTGTCGTTAAAACGAACAAGAATTGATCCATTCTCGAGAGCAATGGATTTATGAGAGAGTTGCTCTTTATCAAGAGCAGTAGTGACAGCATCCAGCGTTGACATATCTACAGAGGCGCCACGCGCCCCTGTAACTTGAATAGCCGGATCTTCACCGTAGATATTTGGAAGTGCGTATAACGCAGCGGTGATGATGGCAAAAAATACCATCAAGTACTTCCATAATGGATAACGGTTTAGCACAGCGAGGATCCTTTAGCTGTTTTATAGAGACTTAAGCGTACCTTTTGGCAACACTGCAGTGATGAAGTCTTTCTTGATTACCACTTCATTGTTCGCGTTAAGCTCGATTGAAATGTAGTCATTGTCTTCAGCAATCTTAGTGATTTTACCCACTAGGCCACCGCTAGTTAGAACTTCGTCGCCTTTGCCCATAGAAGCCATTAGGTTCTTGTGCTCTTTTACACGTTTCGCTTGTGGGCGGTAAATCATGAAGTAAAAGATCACTGCGAACATGCCAAGCATGATTAGCATTTCAAAACCACCGCCTGCTGGCGCGCCTTCTGCTGCTGCGTGAGCCTGAGAAATAAACATTAAAACATCCTCATTATATTTTATTGATAATCCAACAAGTTGGGCTTTCGCATTTTAGATTCAAGTCTGAGAGTAACTAATAGCGATCACTCTCTCAAAAATAACGTGCGTTAGCCTACTTTATTAGCAAAAGCCTCTGGCGACATGCCAAAGGCTTTAATTCTTTTTAGTCCGTCAATGACTGTTCTTTTGCTAGTGGTGGCACTTCACGGCCACGACGCTCATAGAACTCGGTAACAAACTCATCAAAACGATCTTCATCAATCGCTTTACGAATACTTTCCATCAGACGCTGGTAGTAGCGTAGGTTGTGGATCGTATTCAGACGAGCACCCAGAATTTCATTACAACGCTCTAAGTGATGAAGGTACGATTTACTGTAGTTTTGACAAGTGTAACAGTCACAGTGCGGATCCAACGGGGTTGTATCCGTTTTATGTTTCGCATTACGGATCTTGATCACACCACCAGTCACAAACAGGTGACCATTACGCGCGTTACGCGTTGGCATTACACAGTCAAACATGTCGATACCACGGCGAACACCTTCAACCAAGTCTTCTGGTTTACCCACGCCCATTAGGTAGCGAGGCTTGTCTTCTGGAAGCTGCGGACAAGTGTGCTCAAGAATACGGTGCATATCTTCTTTAGGCTCGCCTACTGCCAAGCCACCAACCGCGTAACCGTCAAAACCGATTTCCGTTAGACCTTTTACCGACACATCACGTAGATCTTCGTAAACACCACCTTGAACAATACCAAACAGGTTGTTCGGGTTTTCTAGCTTCTCGAAGTGATCACGTGAGCGCTGTGCCCAACGTAGCGACATTTCCATCGATTTCTTCGCTTCATCGTGTGTCGCTGGGTATGGCGTACACTCGTCAAAAATCATGACGATGTCAGAACCTAGGTCTTTTTGAATTTCCATCGACTTTTCTGCGTCCATGAAAATCTTGTCACCATTAACTGGGTTACGGAAGTGCACACCCTCTTCGGTAATAGTACGCATCTTGCCAAGGCTGAATACTTGGAAGCCGCCTGAATCAGTAAGAATAGGACCGTGCCAGTTCATAAAATCATGCAAGTCGCCGTGCATTTTCATGACTTCTTGACCTGGACGCAGCCAAAGGTGGAACGTGTTACCTAGTAAGATTTCTGCGCCCGTACCTTTCACTTCTTCTGGCGTCATTCCTTTAACCGTACCGTAAGTACCAACTGGCATAAACGCTGGGGTTTGAACAGTGCCACGTTCGAAAGTCAGTTGACCACGACGCGCATTGCCGTTTTTCTTCTTAAGATCGAATTTTAATTTCACGATGCCTCCGGGTGTCAGAGAAACAGTCTGACTGAGTGTTTAGGGCTCTACCCTACTTTAAGGAGCGGTCGCTTTTCCTTGCGAGAGATAAAGCAGAGGTTCTGCTCTATTTCCTAGCTTACTGCTAGCACTCGTAAATCTTATTTTTTACTAAATCGTTTTCTTCTTGATGAACATTGAATCACCATATGAGAAAAAGCGATATTTGTTTTCTACCGCATGCTTGTAAGCATTCATGGTGTTCTCATAACCTGCAAATGCACTCACCAACATGATCAGTGTTGATTCTGGCAAGTGGAAATTGGTAATCAAGCAATCCACAAGCTGATATTCGTAGCCAGGGAAAATAAAGATTTCTGTATCACCAAAGAATGGGACCAATTCAGTCCCTTTTTTCAATGCGTCTTGCGCTGCGCTTTCAAGTGAGCGTACCGATGTAGTACCAACAGCAATAATTCGTCCACCGCGCGCTTTCGTCGCTTTAATTGCTTCGACGACTTCTTGCGGTACTTCTACGTACTCAGCGTGCATATGGTGATCGTTGATGTTTTCTACTTTTACTGGCTGGAATGTACCAGCACCAACGTGCAAAGTGACGTAAGCAAACTCTGCGCCTTTCGCTTTGATTTTCTCTAGTAGAACATCATCAAAATGAAGACCCGCTGTCGGCGCCGCTACTGCGCCTGGCTTCTGGTTATATACGGTTTGGTAACGCTCTTTATCTGCATCTTCATCTGGGCGGTCAATGTAAGGAGGAAGTGGCATGTGGCCGATTTCTTCCAAAATTTCTAATACCGTCTTATCAGCGTTAAATTTCAGTTCAAATAGAGCGTCGTGACGCGCCACCATTTCTGCTGAGTATTCATCATTCTCGCCAACAATGATGGTTGTACCTGGTTTTGGAGATTTAGAGCAGCGAACGTGCGCGAGGATGCTTTTCTCGTCAAGCATGCGCTCCACCAGCACCTCTAGCTTACCACCCGACTCTTTACGACCAAAAAGACGAGCAGGTATAACACGAGTATTATTAAACACCACGAGATCACCGGGTTGAACTTGGCCCAATACATCAGTAAATGTGCCATCAATTAGCTCTCCGGTATTGCCGTCCATTTGTAATAGTCGGCTAGCGGTACGCTCTGGCTGAGGGTAACGAGCGATAAGTTCATCTGGAAGGTCGAAATGGAAATCTGATACTTGCATGTTACTTGTCTTATATATTGGTCAAATCACGTCTAGGACGACGATAAAATTGCGACGAGTTTTTCGCAGCAGACTAGTATATGTTTACATGCTGCAATAGCAAGCAAATCCCCAGAATATCACTGTAAAAGCCATGATGAAGAGTGTAATAAAACGTGAAAAACCGCGATCACTTGGCATTATTTTTCAGTTTAAGCCGACAGAAATGGAACATTAAAAAGCAAAGCAGCGCATAACGCTGCTTACTCGTTTGGTATTCAAATCGCCCTATCAAACCTCACGCCTTCGCCACCACGCCAAGGGCACGAATAGACCCAATAGCCACAGACCCAGACTGCCACCATCATCATCTGACCCTTTGAAATCACAGTTATTAGTTGCGATACCGTCGTGACACTCTTTATCTCCGCCGACTTCGTTATTAGCCTCTTTAATAAAGTTCGGTGCAATGATGTAGCTACTTGGTGGCACATCGGCAGTAATGTAAGACTGTACCCAGTCGTAATATTGGCTCACCTTGGTGTAGAAACTTGGAATCGTCAAAGAGCCACACGTCGGAAGAATGAGAGGTCCACCGCTAACAATACCAATCTGTTTGCCCGTTGCCACATCGACCAGCGGACCACCACTGTCACCTTTACATGCAGAGTTACCATATTGGGTGTGGCTATCCGGCTCTAATACTCGGTTTTTCGTTGGTAGCGTACAGATTTTGGTTTGGTTTTCTCTTGAGTCGATAATCCCCGGAAAACTGCTGCCAATTTCTAAACGCTCATAACATTTGTCGATGGGTAAAAATGTACTAATGGTGGTTTTGAGCGTATTGGAAGGTTCAGAAGCATCCGGCTGAGTGGTTCCCCACCCAAACACTTGCACATTTTCGACACGTTGATTGGTCAGGTAATTATCGTTCCAATCCGCTGCCAACCGCGCTTCGATACTCTCCATGTCGGCTTTGTTTGCTAAATCAGCAAAGCTTGCGTTTGCCACTGGGCGCGTGAGATACAGCAACGCGATGTCTGAGTCTAAACAGGTTTGGATAGGTTTCACGTTGCCATTACTGTCGGTCTCAGCTTTTGAAATCCGCGTGTAATCAGGATGAACCACAACGTGAGACACCGGATAGAAGTTATCAAGCCCTGCTGAATTAAGTTCGTGCACATTCGCATTCACCGACAACTCGCCCGGCGGGGTCACATAGTAGCTTGCTTCGTTCGTTCCCTGCCCCATTACCACGCAGTGTGCCGCAGTCAACACCCACTGCTCCGTCAGCATGGTGCCGCCACACAGTGGGAACTCTGCCATATTACTTGCTCGTAAAGTAACACGATCAACGGAGTCGGTTAGTTCATCTCCTAACACAATCGCCTGTGCTGATTGCACACTGAATGCCGCCACTGCCAGCGCAATGAGTTTGTTACACGTTGTTCTTTTCATTTAGGTTGCTGTCTTCAATTTGGTAAGCCTGAACGTATCTTCTTCGAGAGACGAATCTTGGAAAATCCAGCGAATAAAAATGTGCGATTCAATTCATTGGATTACCTTAGCGGTCCATTCAATATCAACCCAAAATGCCAACTGACTCGCACACAAACCTACTTATTCAAATTAATAAAAACGTCGATAAGACACAGATTACGCAGACAAAAAGAAGAGCAAGTGTATTGTGCTATTTAATTGATGAAAAACGAGTTAGCTCCCAGATATACAGAAAAATATTCTCTATATTTAAGAGAAGGACAATGCCGCTGGAGGTCTCTATGATCAAGGTTGAAGACATGATGACTCGTAATCCTCATACCTTACTGCGCACGCACACCTTGCGTGATGCAAAAAGCATGATGGATGCGCTTGATATTCGACATATTCCGGTTGTTGATGCCAATAACCACTTACAAGGCTTGGTGACTCAACGCGACATTCTTGCTGCTCAAGAATCGAGCTTGCACCCAGATGAGGCTGAACAATCTTTTACTCTAGATACACCGCTCTACGAAATGATGCACACCAACATCATGACGGCCGAACCCATCGCGGGGCTTAAAGAGAGCGCTATCTATATGCAAAAGCACAAAGTTGGCTGTTTACCTGTTGTCACCAAGGGTCGATTGGTAGGCATCATTACTGACAGTGACTTTGTGACCATTGCGATTAACTTATTGGAACTGCAAGAAGAAGTGGAACCCGAAGAAATCGAGCCAGAAGAATAATACGCAAACGCGTTATCTTGGGTGTAAATTTCGTTTCTTAAACGTATTAAACGAAAAAAGAGCGGCAGGATTGCCGCTCAAAATGCCATTACTGACGCTGATTAAGGAAGTGTTTCTCTGCCAATTAGAATTGGTCTTCTTCGGTCGAACCTGTCAATGCGGTCACTGAAGAGTTACCACCTTGGATAGTATTGGTCATTCTATCGAAGTAACCTGTACCTACTTCTTGTTGGTGTGCAACAAATGTATAGCCTTTTTCTGCCGCCTGGAATTCAGGACGCTGAACTTTCTCAACATAATGACGCATACCTTCACCTTGAGCATAAGCGTGTGCCAGTTCGAACATGTTGAACCACATGTTGTGAATACCTGCTAGCGTGATGAACTGGTACTTGTAGCCCATGTTAGCCAGCTCTTGTTGGAACTTAGCAATGGTTTCTGCGTCTAGGTTCTTCTCCCAGTTGAATGAAGGCGAACAGTTGTATGCCAACAATTGGTCTGGGTACTCTGCATGAATCGCTTCTGCAAACTTGCGTGCTTCCTCTAGACATGGCGTTGCTGTCTCACACCAGATTAGATCCG
Source organism: Vibrio sp. RM-41-2B (assembly GCF_024744415.1). Classification (NCBI taxonomy): domain Bacteria; kingdom Pseudomonadati; phylum Pseudomonadota; class Gammaproteobacteria; order Vibrionales; family Vibrionaceae; genus Vibrio; species Vibrio sp. RM-41-2B. Next base: position 160,154 of record NZ_JAMQWD010000032.1, read on the forward strand.
CATATGGCGCGTAAGCTAGACCACGAGAGATAGCTTGGTCGATACCTGCACGTACACGGTAGAAACCTTCTTGAGTACGCTCACCTTCAATAAAGTCTTTATCGTATGGGTCGCAATCTGAAGTAATGAGATCTGCCGCATTCGCATCAGTACGAGCAATAACCAAGGTTGTTGTACCCGCCACATCAGCAGCCAAACGAGCAGCAACCAGTTTTTGCACCGCTTCTTGCGTTGGAACTAATACCTTGCCGCCCATGTGGCCACACTTCTTCACCGATGCTAGCTGGTCTTCAAAGTGAACGCCCGCTGCGCCTGCCTCGATCATCGATTTCATGAGCTCGTAAGCGTTAAGCACACCACCAAAGCCTGCTTCAGCATCCGCTACGATAGGTAGGAAGTAGTCAATACCACCTTCATCTTCAGGCGATTTACCTGCTGACCATTGGATTTGGTCTGCACGACGGAACGAGTTATTGATGCGTTTTACTACTGACGGTACAGAATCTACTGGGTATAGAGACTGGTCAGGATACATCGTCGAAGCGGTGTTGTTGTCCGCCGCTACCTGCCAACCAGATAGGTAAATCGCTTCAATACCTGCTTTAGCTTGTTGAACGGCTTGACCACCCGTTAGCGCACCAAGACAGTTTACGTAACCTTTTTTCGCACTACCGTTGACCAGTGACCAAAGTTTGTCTGCACCACGTTGTGCAATTGTGTTTGCAGGCACCATAGAGCCACGCAGTTCCACCACTTCCTCGGCAGTGTAAGTACGCTTCACATTTTTCCAGCGTGGGTTAGTTGCCCAGTCTTTTTCCAGAGCTTCAATTTGTTGGCGGCGAGTTAAGTTAGTCATTGGTCTATCCCTCTTTATAATTTGCACTTTATGCGTGTGCGTTGAGTTTCCGTTCTCAGGCAGTACTTCCCTATCTGCCTTGAAAATCCTTCACGTTATTGGTGTTACAGTTATTCTTTATTAATCCAGGTAGTCATAACCAGGAACTGTCAAAAAGTTGGTCAGTTCATCGCTCGTCGTGAGCCTTGCCATTAAGTCTGCTGCTTCTTCAAATCGACCCGCATGGTAGCGCTGCTCGCCAATTTCTTGCTTCACGACTTCAATCTCTTCTTTTAGATAGAGCTCGAACAGCTCTTTAGTGACCTTTAACCCGTTGTCTAGCGACTTGCCGTGTTGAATCCATTGCCAGATCGAAGCTCGGGAGATTTCTGCCGTTGCTGCGTCTTCCATCAGTCCGTAAATCGGCACACAACCGTTGCCAGAGATCCAAGCTTCGATGTATTGCAGCGCAACGCGAATATTGTGGCGCATTCCGCCTTCAGTGCGCTCGCCTTCACAAGGCTCGAGTAGTTCAGCCGCTGTAATAGGCGCATCCCCTGCACGGCTCACATCCAACTGGTTGGTGCGTTCACCCAGCACAGCACTAAAGACTTCCATAGCAGTGTCAGCCAAACCTGGATGAGCCACCCAAGTACCGTCATGACCGTTGTTAGCTTCTAACGATTTGTCAGTCTGGATCTTGTCTAATACTTTTTGATTCTCTTTCGGGTCTTTAGCTGGGATAAAGGCGGCCATTCCTCCCATCGCGAAAGCACCACGCTTGTGACAAGTACGAACCAGCAAACGCGAATAGGCGTTCAAAAATGGTTTGTCCATGGTGACGACTTGGCGATCTGGCAGAACACGATCTGGGTGTTTCTTCAGTGTTTTGATGTAACTGAAAATGTAATCCCAACGACCACAATTCAGCCCTACGATGTGCTCTTTAAGTGAGAACAGAATCTCATCCATTTCGAATACGGCTGGTAAGGTTTCAATCAGCACAGTCGCTTTGATGGTGCCTGTATCAAGACCGAAATAGTCTTCCGTGAAATGGAACACTTCGCTCCACCACTTCGCTTCGTGATGCGATTGCAGTTTTGGAATGTAGAAATAAGGGCCGCTGCCTTTTTGAAGTAACGCTTTGTAGTTGTTATAGAAGTACAGAGCGAAATCGAATAGCGCACCTGGAATGATCTGACCGTGCCACGTAACGTGTTTTTCTTTTAAATGAAGGCCGCGAACACGGCAGATCAACACCGCTGGGTCATCTTCCAGCTGATAATGCTTGCCATTGCCAGGGTTGGTGTAACTGATGGTGCCATTCACGGCATCGCGTAAATTCACTTGCCCATCAAGCACTTTACTCCATGCTGGAGACATTGAATCTTCGAAGTCTGCCATGAACACTTTTACATTCGCATTCAGTGCGTTAATCACCATCTTGCGATCAGTTGGTCCGGTAATCTCCACACGGCGATCTTGCAGATCTTGTGGGATTCCTAAGATCTTCCAACTTCCTTCACGGATGTCTTGTGTCTCTGGTAAAAAGTCTAGCAGTTCACCTGCATCGATACGCGCTTGCTTCTCTTCTCGTGCTTCCATCAACTGTTCAACACGTTCGGCAAATTTTTCACACAGCAGAGATAAAAAGGTTTGGGCTTCAACAGGGAAAATTGCTTGATGTTCTGGAGCAACGACTCCATTCACCTCAAGCATGCCTTGGGTTTGCTTTAGTTGTTGTGTTTTTTGTTCTGTCTGAGCAAGCATAATCATTCATCCTTAACGTGCTTTATCCATCTTGGGCAGTCAGCGTAAAGCTACATTTGTAAGTTATGAACAACAAATTACATCCTTTAACTTTGTGTTCAACTCGTCTAGCCATGTCGATAGATTGCGTAATGTTATGTGTATTTTCAATCTAGACATAAGTCTTATCGGCCTTTAAATAAGCTATCTCAACAAAGGGTTTAACGAAACCCCCAAGATAAATAAAACAGAAAATTCGAAGTTTTATTCGGCAGGGTAAAAACCGCCTATCGAACACCTATTTTTGTAATTTATTACGTAATTAAATTACATTAATTTTAAGGCCGATTTATCATTTCAAACGAGTGTATGAATATAGACTGACAAACAAACGCCTTGTATTTACAAGGGCTGGCAAGGTGGATTCAAACAAGGGTCAAACAAGACATACAAGGTTTTGTGTAAAATTAACATTGTGAAATTTCACTATTTTATGAAAGCTTCATCAAAGAAGAGCTGTAAAATTTTACAAGTCAAAGTTCACCAACAGAATAAAATACTAGAAAGCGCACTGTTTTCAGTGCGCTTTTAGATAAATAATGGAGATGTAGAGGCTAATACTAATAGCTAAAGCAGTTCGGAAACGACTTCTGCAAGCTGATTAAATGTTTTCGTTCTTGATGAACTCGGACGCCAAACTAAGCCAATTTCGCGATAGGCTTGCTTTCCTGGGGGATCGATCACGACTAAATTCTGGTTATGCAGCAGGCCGTGGTCGATAGCCATTTGAGGAATGAACGTTGTTCCCAAACCATTCGCAACCATTTGCACCAAAGTATGAAGGCTGGTTGCTGTAAACGGATTAATTTTTTCTTTATCTGTTAATTTACACGCTGATACCGCGTGTTCCGTTAAGCAATGCTCTTTCTCTAATAAAAAGACGGATTCGTCAGGTAAATCTGCGTAACGAATCGGCACAGGCACCGATTGGGCTTGATTCGCACTAATAACCATTCGAAACGGATCCTTACCCACCACTCGACTTTCCATACCGTCAATTTCCACTGGCAACGCTAAAATGAGCACATCCAACTCACCGTGTCTAAGCGCTTGAAGTAAGTTTGTTGTCGTGTCTTCTCTTAATAAAAGATTCAGTTGTGGGAAACGGTAGTTAACCTCTTGCACCAAATCACACAGTAAAAACGGAGCAATTGTTGGTATGCATCCCACTTTTAGCTGGCCTTGCATATCGTCGCCTTGGCACATACGTCCAAGCTCGACCAAATCTTGCCCTTTTGCTAACAGCTCTCGCCCCTGCTTTACTACCATTTCTCCTGTTTGGGTAAAAACCAGTGGACTTTTCTTGTCTTTCTTTTCATATAATGGACAACCAATCAATTCCTCTAAGTTTTGAATACCTTTACTTAAAGTCGACTGACTGACAAAACAACGCTCTGCAGCGTCACTAAAATGTCTTGTTTCATGCAGTGTGACTAAGTAGTGCAACTGCTTCAAACTGGGCCATTTATTCATAATTGTATTTGTATCTACCGCCGTTCCAGTGATCGAGTTAAGAGTTTTGCTATTATCGTTTTTTTCGATTAACTCAATCTATTTATTTCGCTTTTTTCAATACTACAATCTGTACTATAGTTTGTCTCGTACAAACACGGACCAAACCGACACAACTGAATTCGGTTTGGAACTAACCATACTTTTTAGGAGCAAAAAAATGGTACTAGTAGGTCGTCAAGCCCCTGATTTTACTGCAGCAGCTGTTCTAGGTAACGGTGAAATCGTTGAAAACTTCAACTTTGCAGAGTTCACTAAAGGTAAGAAAGCAGTAGTATTCTTCTACCCACTAGATTTCACTTTCGTTTGCCCATCTGAGCTAATCGCATTCGACAACCGTCTAGCTGATTTCCAAGCTAAAGGTGTTGAAGTAATCGGTGTTTCTATCGATTCTCAGTTCTCTCACAACGCATGGCGTAACACTGCTATCGAAGATGGCGGTATCGGTCAAGTTAAGTACCCACTAGTTGCTGACGTTAAGCACGAAATCTGTAAAGCTTACGACGTTGAGCACCCAGAAGCAGGCGTTGCTTTCCGTGGTTCTTTCCTAATCGACGAAGAAGGCGTTGTACGTCACCAAGTAGTTAACGACCTACCACTAGGCCGTAACATCGACGAAATGCTACGCATGGTTGACGCTCTTAACTTCCACCAGAAGCACGGCGAAGTATGTCCTGCACAATGGGAAGAAGGTAAAGCAGGTATGGACGCATCTCCAAAAGGTGTTGCTGCGTTCCTATCTGAGCACGCAGCTGACCTAGGCAAAAAATAATAGACCTTCACCCTAGCTCAACGGGTGTGATGGTTGGATGTATATAAAGCAAAAAGCTAATGCGGAAAACCGCAAACGCCAATCAGTCTAAGTAAAGTCCTATCAAAGCCTAGAGCAAATGCTCTGGGCTTTCTTTTACCTTCAGATAAACCGCCAAAATGAGGTAACGCTGCAGCGTAAACTTTACCTCTATTTCTCATGCCCTCCATACAGATTCTGCTTACTGGCCCTGTTAATATCTTAGCCACAACACTTATTTGTAACGTTAGCAGGATGAATGAACGTGGTTACTCACCTAGAAGTCTGTATCGATAATATTGAATCTCTGCACTACGCCATTGCTGGCGGCGCCACTCGGATTGAACTTTGCTCCTCTTTGGCTTTAGGCGGGCTAACACCCAGTTATGGCTTTATGCAGCAAGCGGCTAAGCTTTCTAGTGTTCCAGTTTATGCCATGATCCGCCCACGCCAAGGTGACTTCTTCTACTGTGAAGAAGAGATCGAAATGATGCGTTGGGATATTGAAGCTGCTCACCAATCGGGCTTGGATGGTGTGGTTTTAGGTGTACTCACTCAAGAGGGGGGTATTCACATGCCCTTTGCAACAGCACTGTGCGAATTCGCACAGGAGTTAGGGCTGGGCATAACGTTCCATCGTGCTTTTGACCAGTGTCGTGACGCTGAAAAAGCTTTGGAAGAAGTGATCAGCTTAGGTTGTGAACGTATTTTAACCTCCGGTCTTGCGCCTTCAGCACCACAAGGGATCGATGTGCTTAGAGCTTTGGTTAAGCAAGCCCAAGGACGCATAGCAATCATGGCGGGGGCTGGCGTTAATGCGAGTAACGTACGTGCATTAGTAGAAGACACTCAGGTTCCTGAAATCCATTTGTCAGGGAAAACGACTCGACCGAGTAAAATGACCTTTATTGCTGAACAAAGCAAAATGGGCGCAACTGATGTCGATGATTTCTTAATCCCCATAACAAGTACACAAGCCATTACCGATGTCGTAGCAACTCTCAAATAGACCACCGCAACCTCACACGCATAGCTTTTGAGTGCTAACATATTGTTTATCAAGGAGTGAGGAAAGATGTATGTCTAAATTGAAGAAAAAGGAATACGAAAAGGAGCTCAAAAACCTACAAGTTGAGCTCGTAAAACTTCAAGAGTGGGTCAAACACAAAGGGTTAAAAGTGGTGGTTCTGTTTGAAGGCCGTGATGCTGCGGGCAAAGGCGGGGTGATTAAACGCATCACAGAAAAGCTAAATCCGCGTGTTTGTCGCGTGGTCGCTCTGCCTGCACCGACAGAAAAAGAAAAAACGCAATGGTACTTCCAACGTTACGTCGCTCATTTACCATCTGCTGGTGAAATCGTTTTATTTGACCGAAGTTGGTATAACCGAGCGGGTGTCGAAAAAGTCATGGGGTTCTGTACGCCTGATGAATACGAAGAGTTTTTACGCTCTTGTCCTGAATTCGAAAGAATGTTGCAACGCTCTGGGATTATTCTGATTAAGTATTGGTTTTCGGTTTCAGACGAAGAGCAGGAAAAACGTTTTCTAGGTCGAATTAATACGCCGATCAAACGTTGGAAATTCAGCCCAATGGATTTGGAGTCACGTCATCGCTGGGCGGAGTATTCGGAAGCAAAAGATAAGATGTTTGCCTATACAGACACGAAAAACTGCCCTTGGTGGGTCGTCCCCTCTGATGATAAAAAGAAAGCGCGCTTGAACTGTATCAGCCATTTACTTAGCCAGATTGATTACAAAGCGCTTGAGTACCCACCGATTGAATTACCTGATCTCAATAAAGAAGGTTATGTCAGAGCGCCCATTGATGATCAGACCTTCGTGCCCGATAAATATTGATGTACTTTCCCTCTCCCAAATAAATAGACCAGCCTAAAAGCTGGTCTATTTGTTGAAGTCAGTTACTTCAGTACGTCATCAATGCTTTGATCACCTAGATGGCGTACATCTTTCCCTTTCACGAAGTAAATAATGTATTCACAGATGTTCTGGCAGCGGTCACCAACACGCTCAATCGCGCGTGCCGACCACATCACTTGCAGAATGTTGGGGATATTTTTTGGATCTTCCATCATGTAGGTCATCAACTGACGAATCACCGCTTCATACTCGGCGTCTAGTTTGTCATCTTGTTTGTGCACCTCTGCTGCCGCTTCTACATCCATGCGGGCAAACGCATCCAAAACCTGATGCAGCATATTAATTGCCTGACGGCAGAGAGGCTCTAACGACACTTGGAATTGTCGTTCTTTTGATGATGGGCTTTCAATGGCAACGTAAGCAATGCGTGTCGCCACGTCACCGATACGTTCTAAATCAGTGATCGTTTTGATGATAGCCATGATTAAGCGCAAGTCTTTTGCCGTTGGCTGACGCTTAGCAATAATGCGTGTGCAGGCGTCATCGATCGAGACTTCCATTGCATTCACTTTATGATCGTCACGCACAACCTTACGCGCCAGTTCGATGTCTTCTTTATGCAAGGCTTGAATAGCATACGAAAGCTGCTGTTCTACCAAGCCACCCATGGTTAATACATGAGTACGAATCGATTCTAGCTCTACGTTAAATTGTCCTGAAATATGACGTCCAAAGTGCATGATGTTCCTTATTCCGTATAGAGTCGCGACTTAACCGTAGCGACCCGTAATGTAATCTTCGGTCTGTTTCTTCATTGGCGAGGTGAAGATCGAGTCCGCGTCAGAGTATTCAATTAACTTACCCATATGAATGAATGCGGTATGATCACTCACTCGCGCCGCTTGCTGCATGTTATGGGTAACGATAACGACAGTATATTGAGTCTTAAGCTCATTGATAAGCTCTTCAATAGTTAAAGTTGAGATTGGATCCAACGCTGATGTCGGCTCATCCAATAACAGGACTTCCGGCTCAATCGCCACCGCGCGCGCAATGACCAAGCGCTGTTGCTGACCACCAGATAAACCAAATGCGTTCTCATGCAAGCGGTCTTTTACCTCATCCCACAACGCCGCCGAGCGCAAGGATCGCTCCACTGCGTCATCTAAACTGCGGCTGTTTTTTACACCTTGTAAGCGTAAGCCATAAACTACATTTTCATAAATAGACTTAGGAAATGGATTGGGTCTTTGAAACACCATCCCCACTCGGCGTCGAAGTGTCGCAACATCGACATTAGGATGATAAACATTCTTGCCATGTAGACGCACTTTACCTGTGACTCGACACCCTTCCACTAAGTCGTTCATGCGATTGATGCAACGTAATAACGTCGACTTTCCACACCCTGAAGGACCGATAAAAGCGGTGACTCGCCCTTTGGGAATTCGCATCGAAATATCATGCAGCGCCTGAGTTTGACCATAGAACAGATTAAGGTTCTCGATTGAGATTGCTGTTTGTTCATCCGTTAAATTATGAACGTCCAATGGTGGCTCATAACCTAATGTACTATCAAAATTAAACATACTTAATCTTGTCCTAACGTTCTGTATTTTTCTCGTAAATTATTGCGAATACTGATTGCTGTTAAGTTTAGCCCGACAATCACTGTCACGAGTAAGAAAGAGGTGGCATAAACTAATGGTCGCGCAGCTTCGATGTTGGAGGTTTGAAAGCCAACATCGTAAATGTGAAAACCTAAATGCATGAACTTTCTATCCAAATGCACATAAGGGAATTGCCCGTCAACCGGTAAACTGGAAGCCAATTTCACGACCCCCACCAGCATCAGTGGCGCTACTTCGCCAGCTGCACGCGCAATCGCAAGGATCAACCCTGTGATAATAGCTGGCGTCGCCATAGGCAAAACCACACGCCATAGTGTTTCAAACTGAGTTGCACCAAGCGCCAGAGAACCATGTCGTACTGAACTCGGAATACGAGTTAAACCTTCTTCTGTCGTCACAATCACAACCGGAAGCGTCAGCACGGCAAGAGTTAGTGCAGACCACAACAAACCCGGCGTACCAAAGGTTGGTGCCGGTAGCTTCTCCGCATAGAATACGTTGTCGATAGAGGCACCAATCGTATAAACAAAGAAGCCTAAACCAAATACGCCATAAACAATCGATGGAACACCCGCTAGGTTTATAACCGCAATACGAATAACCCTGGTTAGAGCGTTATTCTTAGCGTATTCATGCAGATAGATAGCGGCGATCACCCCAAGTGGCATCACAATGATCGACATGATAAGTACTAAGAAAACCGTACCAAATATCGCAGGGAACACGCCTCCCTCGGAGTTAGACTCTCTTGGATCTTCAGATAAAAACTTCCAAACCTGCTTCCCCCAGTGCATGACTTTATCAGGCAGTGACATTTGGTTTGGGTACCAGTAGTCCAAAATGTCTTCGAGCGGAATCGATACTTGTGACCCCGTCATATCCTCGACAATCAAGGCATAGTCAGAGAGCTGAAGTCGTAAACCATCAAGTTGCAAATCTAACGTCGCAAGCGCTTTTTCTATCTGCTCTTTTTTCGTCTGGTTTTCGTTTAAAAAGCTTTCTGTCAGCGTGTCATTCAACTCATGCTTGCGCTTATCTAATCGCAACTGCTCTAGCTTCCAACCAAGCTCTTTAAGCTGATCGACCACCAAAGAATCAATCTCATGGCGCAGAGTTTCTGCATCATCAAGCTTTTTATTTAGTACCGATTGAATATCACTGGTGTATATATTATCGCCATCTTGAAACGCCACCAGCTTACCAAAGAAATAACCACCGCTACTGCGCTCTATCACCGCCCACTCTTTTGGCGTCGTGGGCTCATCCAACTGCATTTGCAATACGGAGATAAAATCGGCGGGATACAACTCTCGGTTAGCGATTTTGATACTGAGTCGCGTGGCAAAGTCTTCATCGTCTTCTAACTGCTGTGCTGCGCTTTCAGGCAGATAGCTCTTCGGTACAAAGCTGCGCTCATACACTTGGCCAATCAGAATAGTATTTTCATGTAGCACTTCGCCTTGTACAGGCGTCAATGCTGCAACATTCCACTGATACAAGGGCGCTGGCCAAAAGTAAGTCAGGCCTTTCCAGCCGATAAGGAGTAACAACCCTAATACCGACAACAAACTGATGCTGACTGCACCGCCTGTTAGCCATATCCACGGTGCGCCAGAACGAATCCAATTTAACACGTTATTACTCGCTCTTTATTCAAACCATTATTACAACGCACGGTACTTATCTCTCAGTCTCTGACGAACCCACTCCGCAAGCGCGTTTACTGCAAACGTAAACACAAACAAAATCAATGCAGCTAGGAACAGCAGGCGATAATGCGAACTTCCAACTTCCGACTCTGGCAACTCAACGGCGATGGTCGCCGACAGGCTGCGCAATCCTTCCAAAATATTCCAATCCATTAATGGCGTATTGCCCGTTGCCATTAACACAATCATGGTTTCGCCAACAGCGCGTCCCAGGCCCATCATAATGGCAGAAAAAATACCTGGGCTTGCAGTAAGCAAGACAACATAGATTAAAGTTTGCCAAGGCGTGGCCCCTAATGCCAAAGAGCCATCCGATAAATGCTTCGGTACAGAGAAAATGGCATCTTCGGCAATGGTAAAGATCGTCGGGATAACAGCAAACCCCATCGCTAACCCCACCACCAATGCATTGCGTTGATCGTAACCAATACCATGCTCGGTTAAGAATAAGCGCATATCGCCACCAAAGAACGTCTGCTCAATCGTAGGCGAAATCCACACGCCAAGCCCAATCAGTACCAATATGACAGGCATGAGCACTAAAGCATGCCAACCATTAGGCAGACGATTCCGCACAGGTTGCGGTATTAATGCCCATAGTCCGCCCATAATCATGGTACTCAAGGGCAAAACAAACAGCATGACGACGATCGTAATCAGGTGATCTTCGACAATAGGCGCGAACCACAGCCCCGCGAGGAAACCAATGATCACCGTCGGCAGTGCTTCCATTAGCTCAATCGACGGTTTTACGACACGACGCATGCGTGGCGACATAAAGTACGCCGTATAAATAGCACCTAGCACTGCGAGCGGTACTGAAAACAGCATCGCAAACATCGCCGCTTTTATCGTCCCAAACGCAATAGGTACTAGGCTGAACTTAGCCTCAAAGTTATCGCTCGCCGAAGTCGATTGCCACACATATTCAGGCTCAGGATACCCTTCGTACCACACTTCTTGCCATAATGAGGACAATGAAATTTCCGGATAGGCATTGTCCACTTCCGCAACATTTAACTCATTATTTTGCCAAGTGATTAAGTAGCGTTCATTGTTAGACATTGCTGCGATTGCGGGCGCTTGATTGTACGCACGCTTAAACAACACCAGTTTTTCACTGGTTGTATAATGGCTTTGCAACGTGCCGTTGGTGTAAAAGCTATAAAATCCTTTGCGATGAGAATCCGGCAACAAATACTTAAGCTCTGATGCCAATTTAAAATCACGAATATGCGTTAACGTGCGTCTCTCTTCTTGCAGCGTATCAAACCATTGCGACACCCGACCATCGTTGTGCGTCACCAAAAGCGAGTAAGCACCAGCCAGTAGGTCTATTGTGCGAACGGAGTGCTTCTTATCACCTTGAGTGAGGTCGACCACCTCTCGCACAGCAAATTTACGTGCGGTTTTCTTTAACACGATCAACTCAGAGCCATCGCGCAAATAAAGCGTTTCACCATCAGGTGTCAATAACATTTGCTGAGGTGCATCAAAGCCTGAAGAGAACGTAAAATCGATCGTTGTCAGAGGCGTACCCAAAGACGAAGCCGCTTGCCAGCGAGCCTTCACTTCACCGCTTTGTGTCTGCCAAACAATTGTTGGTAACGGCGTTGAAGCTGCAAACACAAACTGAGTCACAGGATCTTGAGGTGTACTCAGCGTCAGATCCATGCTGGTGTCTAGCTCAATCACTTCCGGAGGACGTGTATTTTCTCTCAACGTGGCATTAAATTCAGGCTTGAAAAGGTGCGCTTTACCCTGCCCATCAACAAACCCATACCAACCTAGTCCAGGAGCAGATTGAGAGAAAGCGATGGGTTCCTGGACGATTTGCTGTTTATACACCGCAGGCTTCGTAGGATCGTCCATCGACAAATATTGAATCTCACCACTTTGGGTTAGAACGAACGCGAGCTGAGCGTAATCATCCACCGAAATCGCCAGTGGTGTTTCAATATGAGTGGCTCGAATGGCTTGGCTGGTTTTGATCTCCGCATCAGAAAAAAGCGGAATGATCACCATGGCGAGGTAGACAAAGATCAAAATAAGCGCCGCGAGTACGCCGACACCACCGGATGTCACTGCAAGTCGAACTAAACGATCTTTTATCAGTCGTTTCTTATCTTTTTCCTGCAATGAAAACTCGGCTTGTGCCATTTAAATCTCTACCTTTTTTGACTTAGTACTAGAATATGTCGTTAAGATGACAATTATATTACAGATCACATTAACCACCTGAAAAGAATACAACTCTTATGCAATGCGTGGTATGAAATAAATCTGTAATGAAAATCTCATAATGTTCTCACTCATCCATTTTTCCAAGATGAGTACGTATTACTTCACTTTTGGCTAGGTAAGGTTATGAGCGCAGAAAAACTATATATAGAAAAAGAACTGAGTTGGTTGTCTTTCAACGAACGAGTATTACAAGAAGCTGCCGATAAAACCGTCCCTTTGATCGAACGTATTCGCTTTCTTGGGATCTTTTCCAACAATTTAGATGAATTTTACAAAGTACGCTTTGCGGACGTGAAGCGCAGAATCCTAATCAGCCAAGAGCGCGGTGGCAGCGATAGCCCTAAACGACTGTTAACCAAAATGCAATCGAAAGCACTCAAGCTTAACGAACAATTTGATGAGCTTTACAGCGAATTGATTCGAGAAATGGCGCGACGTCGCATTTTCTTGGTCAACGAGCAACAACTGGATGAATCGCAGCAAAAGTGGATCGCGAAATACTTCCGTAGAGAGGTCATGCCGCATATCACTCCCCTCCTAATGAAAGACGAGATCGATGTTCTGCAATTTCTCAAAGACGAGTACGCTTACATCGCTGTAGAGCTACGTAAAGAAGAGCATTACCAGTACGCTCTGATCGAAATTCCGACCGATCACCTTCCCCGCTTTGTGATGGTACCAGAACAGAAAGGAAAGCGTCGAAAAACCATCATCTTACTTGATAATATCATCCGCCACTGTTTGGATGAGCTGTTCAAAGGCTTTTTTGATTATGATGAGCTTAGCGGCTATGCGATGAAAATGACGCGTGACGCCGAATACGATTTACGCAACGAAATCGAATACAGCTTGCTCGAACAAATGTCGGAAGGTGTCAATCAGCGACTGACAGCAAAGCCCGTTCGCTTCGTCTACGAACGTGATATGCCGCCCCAAATGCTAGAGTTTCTTTGTAACAAGCTCAATATCTCTAATTACGATAACCTTATCCCCGGCGGCCGCTATCACAATTTTAAAGACTTCATTGCGTTTCCAAATGTTGGGCGAGAGTACCTTGAAAATAAACCGCTTCCGCCAATGAAATGCGCCGATTTCGAAGGTTACGCTAACAGCTTTGATGCGATTAAAGCGAAAGATATTCTACTCTATTACCCTTACCACACTTTTGACCACATTAGTGAGTTGGTGCGCCAAGCCTCCTTCGATCCGAAAGTACTTAGTATCAAGATTAACATTTACCGTGTCGCGAAAGATTCTCGCTTGATGAACTCGTTAATTGATGCCGTGCACAACGGCAAAAACGTCACCGTGGTCGTGGAGCTGCAGGCTCGCTTTGATGAAGAAGCGAATATCGAATGGTCAAAAGTGTTGACCGAAGCTGGTGTGCACGTCATCTTTGGTGCGCCTGGTCTTAAGATTCACTCAAAGCTACTGATGATTAGCCGCCGCGAAGGTGAAGAAATTATTCGCTACGCACACATCGGCACAGGCAACTTCCATGAGAAGACGGCACGAATTTATACCGACTTCTCCCTGCTTACGGCAGATCAAGAAATCACTAACGAAGTTCGTAATGTCTTCGGTTATATTGAGAATCCATACCGCCCAGTGAAGTTCAACCACCTCATGGTATCTCCACGTAATTCTCGAACCCAAATCTACCGCTTAATTGATAATGAAATTGCGAATGCCAAGCTAGGAAAGAAAGCCGCTCTTACGATCAAGGTCAATAACCTAGTCGATAAGGGCATCGTCAATAAGCTATATGGAGCAAGTACGGCGGGAGTGAAAATAAATATGATCATTCGCGGCATGTGCTCATTAGTACCGGGCATTGAGGGGATCAGCGACAATATTCGCATCATCAGTATTGTTGACCGCTTTTTGGAACACCCACGCGTGGTGATTCCCCATAACGATGGCGATCCGCAAGTCTATATCTCTTCTGCTGACTGGATGACAAGAAATATCGATCACCGCATTGAGGTGGCGGCGCCAGTCCGTGATCCACGTTTGAAACAGAGAATTATTGATATAACGAATATCCATTTTACCGATACAGTAAAGGCTCGTTTTATAGATAAGGAAATGAGCAACGCTTACGTACCACGAGGTAATCGCAAAAAAGTTCGTTCTCAAATCGCTATCTATGACTATCTTAAAAATATAGAAAAGCAAACTAGAAAACAAAATTCAGATGCCTCAAATACTTGAACAAGATACTCGCTACATTGCCGCGATAGACCTCGGCTCAAACAGTTTCCACATGGTGGTGGCCAAAGTTGTAGGCAGTGACTTACAACTGGTTAGCCGTCATAAACAGCGTGTTCGCTTAGCATCAGGACTTGACAGTGAATTGAACTTAAGTCATTCCGCGATGGAACGTGCGCTAGAGTGCTTAGCCATGTTCGCTGAGAGGCTGCAAGGGCTTGATGAGTCGAATGTGCGTATCGCCGCGACACACACACTAAGACGCGCTAAAAATGCTCATCTATTCATTGAGCGTGCGAAAGAAGTGATGCCCTTCCCAATAGAAATCATCCCAGGGGAAGAAGAAGCCCGCTTGATTTACTTAGGTGTCGCGCACACTCAAGTAGAGTCAAACTCCAAGTTGGTCGTTGATATTGGCGGCGGCAGTACCGAAATGATCATTGGACAAGAGTTTGAACCTGAGCTTCTCAACAGTAAACAGATGGGCTGCGTCAGCTCTACAGAGCAATATTTTAAAAACGGCAAACTGTCTGGGAAAAACTTTAATAAAGCGATGTTAGCCGCCGAGCAAAAACTCGAGTCCATCGCTTCAGCATACCGTAAAAAAGGCTGGGATATCGCGCTCGGCTCGTCAGGAACTATCAAAGCGATTCAAGAAGTACTTGTAGGGTTGGATTTTGAAGATGGCCTGATCACCGCGAAGAGACTGGACACGCTTATTGAAACTCTGTGTAATTTTGATTCAATTGAAGAGATTGAACTGACAGGTTTAACAGAAGAACGTAAGCCCGTATTCGCGGCAGGCGTGGCGATTTTGTCCGCAATTTTCAAAGCACTTCGCATTGAGCAGATGTTTTTCTCCGATGGTGCTCTGCGCGAAGGCCTGTTGTACGAAATGGAAGAGCGTTTTGCGCGCTCCGATATACGTATGCGCACAACTGAAAATTTAGCCAACAAACACCGGGTTGACTTAGAGCATGCTGCTCGTGTTAAAGGCCATGCACGTGAGATGTTATGTCAGGTGCGCTCTGAACTAGGCATTAAGAAAAAGAGTGAGTTATTTGACTTACTAGAATGGGCAGCATTGCTTCATGAAGTCGGATTAAGTATCAACTTACGTAGCTTCCATCGCCACTCTTTCTATATTCTGTTGCATTCCACTCTACAAGGCTTCAACCGTGAACAGCAATTAGTGCTCGCAACATTAGCCCGCTTCCAACGCAAAGCACTTAAACTGCAAGAACTGCCAGATTTCAACCTCTACAAACAAAGTGACGTGATAAGCCTCATCAAAATATTACGACTTTCTATCGTATTAAATGGACAGCGTAACGAAGATCCATTGCCTGACATCACTTTATCCATCAAAAATGATGAATGGATTCTTACGTGCACAGATAAAGCATGGCTAGAAAACAACAAATTGCTTCATGCTGATTTACAGGAAGAACAAGAACGATGGAGCAGCGCGAAGTGGACACTCACTTTCTGATCTCGCACTGTTCACGCCTAAACAAAAAGTCGGCTTATAGGCCGACTTTTTTTAATTCTTCTTCTGCAAAATCTGCTGTAATGGGTACATAGCCATCTTTCTCAACCAACGCTTGCCCCTGAGCGGAGAAAATAAAGCGAATAAACTCGGCTTCTATTGGTGTTAATGGGTAATCCGGGTGCTTATTCACATAAACATATAAGTAACGTGATAGTGGGTACTTACCACTAACAATATGTTCTCGCGTTGGCGTTACATAGTCATTCCCCGTTTTTGCCACCGGAACTAAGCGTACGCCTGCTACTCGATAACCAACACCGGAATAGCCAACTCCACTGATGGTTGACGCAACAGCTTGCACAACTGACGCTGAGCCTGGCTGCTCGTTAACTCGTGTTTTAAAATCGCCGCCACATAAGGCATTGCTTTTGAAGTAACCATAAGTTCCAGAAACGGAGTTACGACCAAACAACTGTACGTTGCGCTTTGCCCACTGTGATTCAAGACCGAGTTGCTGCCAGTTCGTGATAAATTGACTTTCCCCACAGCGTAGCGTGGCAGAAAACAAAGCATCTAACTGACTAAAGTTGAGCCCTTGAATTGGATTGTCTTGATGGACAAAAATACCAATAGCATCGATCGCAACCCTAAGTGCCGTTGGCTTGTAGCCATGTTCACGTTCAAACGCTTCAACCTCTCTTAAACGCATAGGGCGGCTCATGGGACCAAACTGAGCCGTTTGTTCGGTCAATGCTGGGGGGGCAGTGGAAGAGCCAGACGCTTGGACTTGCGCATTAATATTGGGGTAAATGGATTTAAACTCTTCCACCCAAAGTGTTGTCATGCCTGCAAGTGTATCGGACCCAACAGAGAGCAAGTTCCCGACAATCCCAGTCGTTTTATGATAATTCGGCAATGGTTTATCTTGAGCGACAGCCATACCGGAACAAGCGAGAGCCAGTAGACTGAACACTTTTGCGACTCTTAATGCCATTATTTCACCACCAAACGTTCAGGCAATACAAAAGAAAACTTACTGCCCACGCCCACTTCACTGTGAATTTCCAAATGAGAATCATGGTGGCTCAGCGCATGTTTTACAATAGCCAACCCTAACCCACTCCCTCCGGTATCGCGTGATCTTGCTTTATCGACGCGATAAAAACGCTCAGTAAGTCGATGGAGGTGCTGAGGCTCTATACCATCACCACTATCCTCTACCTCTAAGCATGCGCCTTGAGATGTCTGGAACCAACGAACATTAATGTTCGCGCCAGGCGGTGTGTATTTGACAGCATTATAAACGAGGTTAGAGATAGCACTACGTAACTGGTCATCATCGCCCAGTACGCGTAGGCTAGCATCAACATCAAATTTCAATTTATGTTGGTTGTCCCCGCTAAGGCTAACCGCCTCTTTTTCTAGTACTTCGAGCATCGCAGGTACATTCACGACTTCTTCAAGCTCATGCATAGGTGCCGCTTCAATTTTAGATAGCGTCAGTAGTTGGTTCACCAAACTGTTCATGCGGTTGAGCTGCTCCGTCATAACACCATGCGCTTTGCTCCACATTGGGCCCACAACCATGTCAGGGTCTTCTGTCATCTCCAAATAACCTTGCAGGACCGTCATTGGTGTACGCAGTTCATGAGAAACGTTAGCAAAGAAATTACGGCGCATTCCCTCAAGTTGTTTTAACTGGCTAACATCACGCACCACCATCAAATGTTCACCTTCGGTATACGGTACGATACGTAGTTCTAGCATGCGTTCGACATTGAGTGGTGAGCGCATTTCCAATGGCTCAGAGAAGTCTTTCTTGTTGAGGTACTTGATAAAGTCAGGCGTACGAATGAGGTTGGAGATAGGTTGACCAGAGTCTTCCGGCCAATGGAAACCCAATAAGTGTTGAGCCAGTTTGTTACACCAAACGATATTGCCTTCAGCACGGAACACCACGACGGCATCGGGTAAAGATTCCGCACCATTTCTGAATCGGCGGATAAGATTAGTAAGCTCTTTGCGTTTACGGCGTTGGCGCTGCTGTAAGCGATACAAGCCATTGAACAAAGATTCCCAGTTACCGCTACCAGACGGTGGCGTAAGGCGCTTTTCATCCCATAACCAAGAAGATAAACGTACTTGGTTATGCAAATGCCACACAAGCTGCAATGCCGTAGCTGCCAAAAGCAACCACGGCATATAACCGAATATCCAACC
This sequence comes from Vibrio sp. RM-41-2B, assembly GCF_024744415.1. Taxonomy (NCBI): domain Bacteria; kingdom Pseudomonadati; phylum Pseudomonadota; class Gammaproteobacteria; order Vibrionales; family Vibrionaceae; genus Vibrio; species Vibrio sp. RM-41-2B. The sequence continues at coordinate 178,484 of NZ_JAMQWD010000032.1, forward strand.
TACTATCACCCATGGGGTGTAAAAAAAAGCCAGCTCCCAGGCCAGCTTTTTCCACGTTAATCTTTCAACCACTCATAACTCCAGAAATGGTACCGATAAGCTGCGTGTTAATTTATGCCTTTGTCGAGAAGCGGTATCCAGCACCACGAACAGTTTGGATCAGCTTATCATGACCTGCGGCTTCCAATGCTTTACGCAGGCGGCGAATATGAACATCGACCGTACGATCTTCGACATACACGTTAGTACCCCAAACATTGTTTAATAGCTGCTCACGGCTGTACACACGCTCTTGATGCGTCATGAAAAAATGCAGCATTTTAAACTCTGTTGGGCCCATATCTAATGGTGCATCATTAGCCGTGACACGGTGTGATACAGGATCAAGCTTCAATCCCTGCACATCAATTACGTCTTCCAGTGCGGTCGGGGTTACGCGACGAATCACCGCTTTTAAGCGGGCAACCAACTCTTTAGGAGAGAATGGCTTAGTAATGTAGTCATCCGCACCGACTTCTAAACCGCGCACTTTATCTTCTTCTTCACCACGAGCGGTAAGCATCACAACTGGAATGTTGCGCGTTAACTCCTCTCGCTTCATGTGTTTGATGAAGTTAATGCCGCTGCCGCCTGGTAACATCCAATCCAGTAAAACTAAATCAGGGAAGGGTTCAGCCAGTTTGGTTACTGCAGTATCGTAATCTTCCGCTTCCACCGCTTGGTAACCTTTCTGCTCAAGTACGAAGCACAGCATTTCGCGAATAGGAGCTTCGTCTTCAACAACCAGAATCCTTCTAGACATAATTGAGTAACCTTATGTTCGTTGAGCTAATGAATTTAAGAGACAAAGCGCCCCTCTATGCATAAGCATTATCACTACCAATTATGACACTTTTGTGACCTTTGAAAACAAATTTTCATATAACTTTCTTTTGAGGTTCATTCGGATATTTTTCATTTCTATTAAGACATCAGCACAAAAATTCCCTATGATTAGTCCCTTGTCATCAAGCCTAGAGAAGATTTATGTGGTTTAAAAACTGTCTGGTATACCGCGTTAACCGCGAGGTTACTTTCAACGCCGAACAACTAGAAACTCAACTGTCTGAATTCCGATTCACCCCATGTGGCAGTCAAGATAAACAGAAATTTGGCTGGGTCAGTGCAATGGGTAGACATGGCGACATGATGACTCACGTGTCAGAAAACCGCATTCTGATTTGCGCCAAGAAAGAAGAGAAAATGCTACCTGCCTCAGTGATCAAAGAATCATTGAATGCAAAAGTAGAAGCAATGGAAGCGCAAGAAGGTCGTCCTCTGAAGAAGAAAGAGAAAGACAACCTGAAAGATGACATCGTAATGGATTTACTGCCTCGCGCATTTAGCCGCAGCAGCCACACTCACGTGCTCATCATGCCAAAAGAAGGGTTCATCCTTGTTGACGCAAGCAGCTACAAAAAAGCGGAAGACGTATTAGCACTACTTCGTAAAACCATGGGTAGTTTACCTGTTGTTCCTGCCATTCCAGAAGTAGCGATTGAAACAACGCTAACCGAGTGGGTGAAAACGGGCGACACGCCTCAAGGTATCACCATGATGGACGAAGCTGAGCTAAAATCCGTGCTTGAAGAAGGTGGCGTGATTCGTTGTAAGAAGCAAGAACTGACCACAGATGAAATCCGCAACCACATCGCAGCAGATAAAGTCGTAACGAAGCTTGCACTTAATTGGCAAGATCGTATTGAATTCATCATGACAGAAGATGCGGGTATTAAGCGTCTAAAATTCTCTGATGAATTGAAAGATCAAAATGACGATATTCCACGTGAAGATCAAGCAGCTCGATTTGATGCAGACTTCTCTCTGATGTGTGGGGAGTTCAGTGCTTTCCTACCCAACCTATACGATGCGCTAGGCGGCTTACCAAATCCCAACGCTTAATATTGTATAAAGGTTAACCATAACGCCCTCACTTTTTTTGAGGGCGTTTTTCTATCTGAAGCACAATTACCCTAGTCACAGTTCACATTTTGACGTAAAATTTGCGCCCCATTTCCATTAGGTGGAATTGGCCTGACTTGTGATCAGATAAAAGAGAATTGAGCAATGACAACTGAGAAAGCATTCGTACCTGAGCTACTGTCTCCTGCGGGAAGCCTGAAAAACATGCGTTACGCATTCGCCTACGGCGCAGATGCAGTTTACGCTGGCCAACCTCGCTACAGCCTCCGCGTACGTAACAATGAGTTTAACCACGAAAACCTAAAAATCGGTATCGATGAAGCACATGCTCTAGGCAAAAAGCTTTATGTGGTATGTAACATTCAACCACACAACTCGAAGCTAAAAACCTTCATCCGTGATCTTAAACCAATCGTAGAAATGGGTCCTGACGCATTGATCATGTCAGATCCAGGCCTAATCATGATGGTTCGTGAAGCTTTCCCAGAAATGCCAATTCACCTTTCTGTACAAGCAAACGCTGTAAACTGGGCGACTGTTAAGTTCTGGGCAGCGAATGGCGTGGAACGAGTGATCGTTTCTCGCGAGCTATCTCTAGAAGAAATAGAAGAAATTCGTGAGCATTGTCCTGAAACTGAACTTGAAGTATTCGTTCACGGTGCATTATGCATGGCCTATTCTGGTCGTTGCCTACTTTCTGGTTACATAAACAAACGTGATCCTAACCAAGGCACTTGCACCAACGCGTGCCGTTGGGAATACAAAGTGGAAGAAGGCAAAGAAAACGACGCTGGTGATATTGTAGAGAAGTTTGACCCATCTGAAGCACAGCCTGTCGAAGTACAAGACGAACGCCCTGAAACCACAATTGGTCGTGGTAAACCAACGGATGAAGTCGTTCTACTTTCTGAAGCGCACCGTCCAGAAGAAAAAATGGCAGCGTACGAAGATGAACATGGTACTTACATCATGAACTCTAAAGACCTACGTGCGGTACAGCATGTTGAGCGCCTAACCAAGATGGGTGTGCACTCGCTGAAAATCGAAGGTCGTACTAAATCATTCTATTACTGTGCTCGTACTGCACAGGTTTACCGTAAAGCGATTGATGATGCTGTAGCAGGCCGACCATTTGATGAAAGCCTAATGGGCACACTAGAGAGCCTAGCTCACCGTGGCTATACCGAAGGCTTCCTACGTCGTCATACTCACGACACCTACCAGAATTACGATTACGGCTACTCAGTTTCTGATGCTCAACAGTTTGTCGGTGAGTTCACTGGTAAACGTCGTGGCGATATGGCTGAAGTAGAAGTGAAAAACAAATTCCTTGTCGGTGATAGTCTTGAGCTAATGACGCCAAAAGGTAATGTTGTTTTCACGCTAGAAGCAATGGAAAACCGTAAGTCAGAGTCTATCGAGGATGCCAAAGGGAATGGTCACTTCGTCTTCATTCCAGTACCAGCAGATCTAGATTTAGAATACGGTCTATTGATGCGTAACTTAAACTCAGGGCAGGACACCCGTAACCCGACTGGTAAGTAATCATGGCTTTGCTCATTACTGACAAATGCATTAACTGCGACATGTGTGATCCCGAATGCCCCAATGGGGCAATCAGCATGGGAGAAAGCATTTTCGAAATTGACCCAGCTCTATGTACAGAGTGTAAGGGACATTACGAAAAGCCGACCTGTCAGTCAGTGTGCCCGATTACAAAATGCATTATCACAGACCCGGATCATGTAGAAACAGAAGAGCAGTTACTGGAGAAATTCGTGATTATTCAAGGGTTAGCATAAGAACAAGTAGGTTCAACTTTGGAGACAAAGTTGAACCTTTTTTTAACCCGACTTTTCAATAGGATAGATATTACAAAACAACTCTTTTTCAAAATGAGACTCTAACCGATCTCGCCAATTTTCAGCTTGGGAAACCGGCACAAGATAAAAGTTTTCTCGGCTCGTGTCCGTAACGAAAGCCATTCCATATTGCATCAGCTCGTAATGCACATCATTAACAAATCCGGGATCAAGACGCTGACGTCCTGTCAGGTGGTTTACATCAACCCGAGTCAATAAGACCCCTTTCGTTTCACTGCTAAATCTGTGTCTTAACCACTCTGCAAATTCTTTTGCACAAATCATAGTCATGGTTTTATCCTTGATTTACTCTTCTAGCAGGAGAAGTATCCATTCCCGCCTCACACACTTGTCTGCCTTGTTATTGCTTCGCTAGCCAACTGACAGACATATTGCTAAGAAACCAAAGTATCGTGACGAAAGATCTTTCTAAACAGAGAAGTTACGACTTATCTATACTACAACTCTTTGTTTAATTTAGATTTCTATATTATGTCACCAAAACTAATTAGGTTAGTTTTTGTATTGGTATTATTCACTGTAGACAAAAGTATGATGTTTCTCCAGTTTCATAAAAGAGATACGTAAGGGAATATAAACCTGTAGAGTCACTCTAGTTAGTAGAGATAAGTGATTGGCATTGCGGTGGAATCGCTTTTTTTCGCTTGGGCTTAGCAATAACTTTCGCAGACGGAGGCTTATCGATAGGCTTAACTTTCGGTCCCCAACTAGCAAGCTCTACCCCACAACCATCACCAGCGGGAGGCAGAGCTTGTTCAACACAATAGCCACTCGACTCAGGACAAGATAACCTGACGTGGAAGTGGTAATGATGCCCCCACCAAGGGCGAACTTTACGTAACCAAGAACGTTCTTTGCCTTCTTCTTGCGAGCAAAGCTGCTCCTTAATGACAGGATGTACAAAAATTCGTGCAACATCCTCACTCTGTGCAGCATATCGAATCAGCCTAAAGTGCCTATCTTCCCAGCGATGGTTAAGTATGGAATAACCTTTTAAATCCACCACACTCATTGGCTTGGGGAGTTGTAATTCGTTATAAGAAAGCGGTTGGTCAGCGAGTCTTAACAAGATATCAATATCTAACCCAGTTTGGTGACTAGAATGGCCAGAAGAAAACCTTCCTCCTCTTGGTAAAGACAGGTCACCTATAAGCAGCGTTGTGTTGAGATTTTGATGAGCTTTAAGCGCTAGGTTTTCAATAAACTCTATCGTTTTAGGGTGCCCATAGTAGCGTTTCGTTTTACTACGTAAAACTTGATAACCAACGCCATCAAGAGGCAAAGGTAATGCACCATCCAAACAACCGTTAGCATAGCTACCAATAGAGGAAGAAGAGTTTTGGGTAGGATTAGCAACATACTCCCAAGGAGTAGAGTATACAGAAGCTGAGAAACATAAACCCAAAGATACAATGAAACTCAGCTTCATAGATTTTAGCCTTTAGTAGTGTTCGCCATTATCGTAATAAGCTTTAGGGGATAAAGCTGAAAAGATAACTGCAACATCAATATCTGCACCAGCAATACCACGAACTTGCTGTGTAATAAGCTTAGCAACTTTATCTTGTACTTCCTGACCACGGTCAAACCAAAGCACTTCGACAAAAGGATATGCAGCACTCACCTCGCCCTCATTGAAAAACGTAGTGTAGATATACTCAAAAGTAAAATCCTCACGCGGACAGTCCATCAGAGGCTGAAGTTCATCCGTCAGAGGCTTTGATAGTGCCTGAACAGCTTGCGGCTCTACAGCACGGAATCGAAAATGTGGCATAAACTTACTTCCTAATTATTAGCATTAACTCATGATAATAACAGGAACCAAGTCAGTTATCATCCAAGCCAATGTAACCACTAACCTTTCCTATACACGTCATATAGATCAAGTAGTAAATCAACTAGCTCACTAACGAAGAACAATGGGAGTATGAAGAGAGGTAAGAAGGGGTAAAATGATACACCGAAGCTTAGTGACGCAATCTATTGCAAAGGAAATAGAATGGCTTAAGTCATCGATGTAATATGTTCTTAAGATCAATATGTATCAGATATCGACAACTATTCGTTAGAAACGAAAAAGGCTCCGACCTAAGTCAGAGCCTTGATATATGGCAGGGGTGGAGAGATTCGAACTCCCAACACGCGGATTTGGAATCCGCTGCTCTGCCAATTGGAGCTACACCCCTGCAGTTCGTGTTTAATGAGACGACTCTCA
>NZ_JAMQWD010000033.1:0-3069 GCF_024744415.1 Vibrio sp. RM-41-2B
GACAGTACATAACTACATACTTTCGTACTCAACTGGGCTGACGTGCCCCAACGCTGAGTGTCTTCTTCTGCGATTGTAAAATACCTCGATGTATTCGAAGATGCCCATTCGGGCTTCTTCGAGGGTTTGGTAGTCTTCTGCGTATATCAGTTCGACTTTCAGTCGACTGTAGAACGACTCCATCACCGCATTATCCCAACAGTTGCCCTGCCGACTCATGCTCGGTACACCTCCATGCTTGCGCATGAAGTCTTGATATTTATATGCTCTGTATTGTACACCACGGTCCGAGTGGATAATGACGCCTTTAGGCGGCTTACGTGACTCAAACGCCATTTTTAGGGCATTGGTGATGAGCTCGACGGTCATCGTTGTCCCTAACGACCAACCCACAATACGCCTTGAATGCAAGTCCATCACTGTCGCTAAGAAGAGCCAACGGCTCTTCACCCAGATATACGTGATGTCCGTAACCCACTTCTGATTTGGCGTCTCAGACTCAAAGTCTCTTCGCAGTAAATTGTCGGCAACATTCGTCATAGCAGCCACATCCTTGCTGTATTTAAACCCTTTACCATTACGTGCCCTGATACCTTTTTCCTTCATGATATCAGCCACATAATTCACGCAGCAGGCATAGCCTGCTTCGTTGAGCTCTTCGGCTATTCGCACTGAGCCGTAACGTGCCCGATATTGGGCAAAGGTACACATGACGAGCTGTTCAAAGCGCTCTCGCCGCTTTGAACGCTCACTCGGCGTATGATGGCACCACTTATAATAGCCGCCCCGACTCACTTCTAAGGTGCGGCACATTAAGCTAATGGAATACTCACCGACATAGCTTTCGATGAACTCGTACTTCACTCTTGCTGCTTCGCGAAGTACGCCGAGACCTTTTTTAGGAATTCCATTTCATCTTTGAGTCGCTTGTTCTCGCGCCTTAGCGCCCGAAGCTCTTCGGACTCTTTCTTCGAGTAATCGACACCGTCTAAGGTGTTAAACTGTTTATCAGATAGGCGTGTGAACTGGCGCTTCCAGTTTCGGATCTGCTGGGCACTGATGCCCAGCTCCTTGGCAACGGAAACGGCTGTTCGGCCAGGAAGACTGGCCAAGCGGACTGCTTCTTTGCGGAACTCTTCGGTGTACGCTGGATTACGATGTTTAGCCATAAATCACCTCTCAATTAGACCCTAGATCTAACTTAGTAAAGTGTCTACTAAACGTGGGGTACTCGGTCACATAACGCCCTGTTAAGGTGTGAGCAACGCAATACCGAAGCCGCTGCATACCACCTTAAACACTTAAAACAACGCATAGTGAAAATGCCACGCGTTGCGAATCACTCTTAAACAGATTGTTAAGCGTATTTTGCTGAGTAGAACTCTTTCTCTTTGTTCGAGTGATGCTCATTTAGTGCTTTCCACTGTGCCAATTCATGCTTAACTTCTTCAGGAAGAACTAACCTTTGACGGTAGTTGGTTACTTGAGGACACTGATGAGATGAAATAACATACCTGTGACTGTTCTCTACCAACATATGATTAATTAACTTAGTTTTTTCCTCGCTAAGCCTTGTACCTCTTGGAAGAGGTCGTTTCTGTCCAACCAATGTATAGAGTAAATGCCGAGGACCTAATGGTAAAATCAATTCTGTACCCTCATTACCCCAGCCACCTTTAAGGTCATAGCTACCCTCTCCATAATAGTTAAGCTTTAAAACCGGATTATCCGATGTGAACCATTCATGCCCATTGGCTGGATGCAGAATTGTCCATTGGTGTTCATGAAGGTGAGATGAGACTGTATTCAATAGGCGTTTAATACTCCATAGCCAAGAAGCTCGTCCAATTAGGTTTTCAACATGAACCATTAATCCCGATTCTTCTTTGGTAATTTTTAATTTCAGTGGCATTTCATCATGAAATTTATATTCGCCAGTCACCTGAAAATTCTTAGGGACACCTTTCGACATTACTTTATCAACAACACTCCTCATCATGGATTCGAACTCATTATTATCTGCTCTTTTGAGGTGTTCGATAAATTTTACTGGAGTACGAAGATCCTGAAGTGCAAAAAAGTTAATGATACTTTTATAGTCACTCGGCGTTAACTTAGCGTTGGAAATCACTTTTTGAATCGCAGCCTCTGCAGGAGCTTCAAACTGTTGATCAAACCATGTTTCAATTTGGTCGCATTCATCTCCATTTTGAGTATTAATGTAAAGGTTTCTCAAATACCCAATTCCGTTTAAGGGAAACGGCTTCCAGATTGGTACATTTTCATGCTGCACCAACGTTCTGTAAATCTGAACTTTTCCGCCTGTTGACCAGTTTTTTAAATACATAACTGGAACAAAGTGATTATCTCTTTTCTTAACCGAACTCATAGTTTTCTCTTATACGCTTAACGCCCTGTTAAGGTGTGAGCAACGCAATACCGATGCCGCCGCATACCACCTTAAACACTAAAATCAACGCATAGTAAAAATGCCACGCGTTGCGAATCACTCTTAAACAGTTTGTTATGCTGCTGTCTACGGTAATGTCACTGACCAATTATGGGTGTAACATTTATTAACCATTTTCATCCACTCAGTAACTCTAACCAATTGATTTCTTGGTCTAGAAGGTACGTTGGGAGCACAACCCCAAAAATCGTTCCCTGGCTCATGTCCGTTTTTTAGAATTACTAAAGATGTCAAAGGAGGTTGTCCCGCTTCACTAAGCACATTGGCTAGTTTACCCAAAGGCTGATCCCAACTCCCGTGTGGTGCATGCCACTCATTGGTGAGCGATTGATATTCATTCGAAAGATCAGTGTAGGTGCGTAGAGTTTGTTGTTGAGCCCACTGAGTTAAGATTTGATAAATCACTTCAATTGATATTTCCATATGCTCTCTTGAATCAAATATGTGTCGTGCAGCATAACGCGCAGTTAAGGTGTGAGAGACGCACATGCACCCTAACCTAAAATAAACTCTGATAAATCCGTGCCTATTTGGGCACTAAAACCCCAATGCGTTTCGAATCGCCTTGAACGTCTTGTTATTCCGCAACTAAAGTCGGC
>NZ_JAMQWD010000034.1:0-6177 GCF_024744415.1 Vibrio sp. RM-41-2B
GAGTGGTCCCTCTAGGTACGGATTTAGGTGGCCCAAATTGACCACGCAACCAAAAAAAGATAATTGGTAAATCTAATATCAAAAGGAAATAAACTTGAGAGCTGGTGCTGATAGGCAGACTCGAACTGCCGACCTCATCCTTACCAAGGATGCGCTCTACCACCTGAGCTATATCAGCACTCAAATTAGAGTGGAGCGGGCAGCGGGAATCGAACCCGCATCATCAGCTTGGAAGGCTGAGGTAATAGCCATTATACGATGCCCGCAACACGTAACTCTGAGAGCTATTTCCTAAAGAATATGGTGGAGGGGGACGGATTCGAACCATCGAAGGCAGTGCCGGCAGATTTACAGTCTGCTCCCTTTGGCCACTCGGGAACCCCTCCAAATTTTCAAGCCATTCAGACTACTAAAGGAAAGAATGGTGCCGACTACCGGAATCGAACTGGTGACCTACTGATTACAAGTCAGTTGCTCTACCTACTGAGCTAAGTCGGCATAAGTGGTGCGCATTCTATTGAATGATTTTCGAGGTTGCAATAGTAATTTTAAAAAAAATCATAAAATTCGATTTTTTAGATTCGTTTGCTGCAAATTCGTACAAACTTGGCTTTTTTAAAGTAAACTTCGACCTTTGTCGTTTGCTTTGAAGTTCGCTTGATGTATGTTCTTGCTTCTACTAAACCAAGGATAAAAGAGACCCATGAGTCCATTTTTGTCATTTGACCGTGCAAACTGGGCCGAGTTAAGAAACTCTGTACCGATGACACTTTCTGAAGACGACTTGACTGCGCTTCAGGGCATTAATGAAAACCTAACCATGGAGGAAGCGGTAGAAATCTACCTTCCTTTGTCTCGTCTTTTGAATCTGTACGTCCAAGCCCGTCAAAGCCGCAACTCTGTATTACAACAATTCTTGAATACGGAAGAACATGCCCCTCCTTTTGTGATTGGTATCGCCGGCAGTGTCGCTGTAGGCAAAAGTACGACAGCTCGTATTCTGACCGCATTGCTTTCTCGTTGGGAGAATCATCCCAAAGTGTCCTTGGTCACTACAGATGGCTTTCTATATCCGAAAAAGGTACTAGAAGAACGCGGTATCATGCATCGTAAAGGGTTTCCTGAGTCCTATGATATCAAACGTTTAGTTGAGTTTATGTCTGACGTTAAAGCGGGTAAGCCGGATCTTGAAGTACCTATTTACTCCCACATCACGTATGACATTACGGACGAACTAAGAAAAGTTGATAGACCGGATGTTCTTATCATTGAAGGTTTAAACGTTCTACAAAGTGGAATGGATTATCCGCATGATCCACATCGCGTCTTTGTCTCTGATTTTTTGGATTTTTCGATCTATGTCGATGCTGAAACAGAGACCATTGAACAGTGGTATGTGGAACGATTTTTAAAGTTTCGCCAAGGGGCTTTTACTAAACCCGGTTCTTATTTTAGTCACTACACGCAACTGTCAGTCGATGAAGCAAAGCAAAAAGCGAAACAAATTTGGCATGATATTAATGGGCTCAACTTGGAGCTAAATATTCTTCCCACCCGAGAAAGAGCCCATTTGATTCTACACAAAGGCGTCAACCACTTGGTTGATAAGGTGTCTTTACGAAAGTAATTGAACGTCAATCGCTTTTACGCAACGAGATTTCCCCACCAATGTAAGTCTCTAGCCCTTGCGAGGTTTCGAGTAATATCCCGCCTTGATGATCGATGCCGCGTACGACGCCGTGCACCTCTCTAGGTCCGATGAGCAGCTTGACTTGACGATTGAGAAAGTTATCTAATCGATTCCAACGTTCGACAAAGCTGGTAAGCCCTTTCAGTTCATACTCGATAAGTGCGGAATTCCAATGCTTGATAAGCGTCGTCGCTAGGACATTTCTATCGATCACGAGACTCTCGTTTACCTGATTCAATGTTGTCCATGGTTGATCAATCTCAGGTTGCTCATCAGGCATTCCAATATTGAGCCCCATCCCAATCACAAGATGAGCAGCACCACCGGCCTGCCCTGACATCTCCACTAAGATTCCTGCCAGTTTTTTATCTTGATAATACAGGTCATTTGGCCACTTGAGTTTAACGCCTTGTATGCCCATTTCTTCTAGTGCTTCCACTGCGGCAATACCAATAACAAGGCTTAAGCCCATTGCCGCGGCCATTCCCGCATCTAATCGCCAGTACATGGATAGGTATAAGTTAGAGCCAAATGGAGAGATCCATTGTCTACCGCGGCGACCACGTCCTTGTGCTTGATACTCAGCTATACAAACACGGCCCTTTTCTGACTCTGCAACTCTATCAAGCAAATACTGGTTGGTTGAGTTAATCACAGGAACAAGCTCAACAAGTGACTCCGCACTAGCAGTAAGGAGAGCTTCATCTAGCAACTGCAATGGTGATGCCAACTGGTAACCGCGCCCTTGCACTCGATAAATATCAATGCCCCACTCACTAAGACCTTTAATATGCTTAGCTATTGCCGCTCTGGATACATTCAGGGCTTCGCCCAGCGCCTCTCCAGAATGAAACTCGCCGTTACTTAATGACTTTAAGATATGAAGTTTCGTAGAGTGATCTTTTTTCATCTTAACGCCTCGATCTGAGCCAGGTTGGTTTCCCCGGTACGGTTCAGAAATCGAACTTCATGCTCAAGTTCTATTTGGTATTTATCCCACACTGCCTGCTTCACTAGGGAAGCAAGTGCGACAACATCATCGCCACTGCAGTTGTCCATGTTGGTCAAAACCAAGGCTTGCATGGGGTTGACCTGTGCACCATGCACAGACTTCCCCTTTAATCCGCACTGATCAATCAGCCAACCAGCCGCGACTTTCATTCCGCCAGGAGTTGGATAGGCCACGATATTAGTATGTTGCTTCATGAGCCGATCATAATGATCTTGAGTGATCACTGGGTTTTTAAAGAAACTTCCTGCGTTACCTACCTTGACTGGATCCGGCAGTTTCTCCGTTCGCACTTGGCAAACTCGCTCGAAGATTGTTGCTGGGCTAAGTTGTTCTTCCGGAATATCTTTTAAAGGACCATATTGATTAATCGGTTGCCATTGCTTAGCCAACTTAAGCCCTAGTGCAGTAATAAAGCACTTTTCATGCAAAGCGTGTTTAAAAATGGAGTCTCGGTAGCCAAAGTTACAGTCTCTGGCGCTCATTCTTCTATTTTCAAATGTAGTTAGATCAAGAACATCCACGTAGTCACAAATGTCTTTTAGCTCTAGTCCATAGGCTCCAATGTTTTGAATAGGAGCCGAGCCTGCACAGCCAGGGATCAGGGCTAGGTTTTCTAACCCACCAATTCCCTGACTCACACACCAGGAAACCAAATCAGGCCAGTCTTCACCACCTGCAATATGCAATAGGTATTGGTCATCCGTTTCCGTCACATTTTTACCCATGAGTCGATTAACGATCACTAACCCGTCAAAATGCTCAGTGAAAAGAACATTACTTCCTTTACCTAAAAAAAGTTTCGGTAAATGGGTGAATCTCGGGTCTTGAAATAGTTGGATAACCTCCTCGAGCGACTCGATGGTCGCTAAATAGGAACACGACTGTTCAATCCCAAAAGTATGGTAAGCCTTAAGGCTTGCATTTGTTTTAATTTGCATAGTAGGTTTGCAACGTCAGATAAGATTCTCTTAAACTGTCGACATTCTACATTAGTTATCTTTTAACCGCAGTGACAATACCTGACTCATTAATCATAGAAGTGTTAAATCCTATCAAGCTCCCTCTCATTAAGAGGTTGTACAAAGCGCATTACCCTTCGGGTCGAGCCAAAAAGGATGAACTGATCATTACAGCGAGCCATAAAGGTGAAATCGTTGCGTTACTACGCTTAAAAACCGTAGATAGATCTCGATTGCTGACGGGAATGCTGGTCATTCCAACACTTAGGGGAACTGGCATTGGAAAAGAACTACTAACTCATTGTAAAAACAATGTTTTCACTGATGGCGATTATTGCTTCGCGTTTACACATCTCGAATCCTATTATTCCAAGCATGGATTCAAAACCATTGATTGCTCTGAGCTACCACACCCGCTAAAAATGGCATTTCAACGCTATGTAGATAGCGGTAAAGATCTCATTCCAATGCAATTCATCTCTTCAACGACATCAAAACGCGCGCTTTTGTAGCCAGGTAAATCATATCTTTGATAAAATGGCAGGTTCGCAATATTGCACTAAACTAAGGTACTCATACCGATATGATAGTAAGTAGGAATCCATTCGAACAGTTGCCAAGTCTCGCTGTCAATCCGGAAGACTTTGATGTTCTGTATTCAGCAGAATCATTCAGGACTCGTCTTTTGGATGCAATCAGCAAAGCAACGTCGCGAATTTACCTAGTCGCTCTATATCTGGAAGATGATGAAGCTGGACGTGAAATTCTCACTGCGCTTTATGAAGCGAAACAGCGCAATCCTGGGTTGGACATCAATATCTGTGTCGACTGGCATCGAGCGCAGCGTGGCCTGATTGGTGCGGAAACATCTGAGGGTAATTCTGCGCTTTACAAAGCGTATGCCAATAAGTACCAACACCCGATCCCTGTCTATGGTATACCTGTGCGTGGCAGAGAGGTTTTTGGGGTACTGCATTTAAAAGGCTTCATTGTCGATGATACTGTCATCTACAGTGGAGCAAGCTTAAATAATGTTTATCTGCACTATCACGAACGCTATCGCTTTGATCGTTACCATGTGATTCGACATGAGTCTCTAGCTAATTCAATGGTGCAATTCATTCAGGAAGAGATGATTGCTCACCCTGCTGTCAATGATCTTGCTGGAAAAGATAAGCCAGAAACCAAAGAAATTAAGTCGGCGATTCGTCAACTGAGAGCTTCACTTGCTCAAGCTAATTATAAGTTTGAAGACCAACCACCAACAGAGGAAAGTGTAAAAATCACCCCACTAGTTGGTCTAGGCAAACGCCGCAATCTGCTCAATCAACAGATTGTAAAGTTACTAGCGGCCGCCCAAAACGAAATCTTTATCTGTACGCCTTACTTTAACTTCCCTAAAGCGCTGCATCGTGAAGTGAAGCGAGCCATGAAACGCGGTGTGAAAGTAACTATTGTTGTGGGCGACAAGACAGCAAACGACTTTTATATTGCCCCTGAGGAAGACTTTAAAACCATTGGCGGACTTCCATATCTGTATGAAGTAAACCTACGCCGCTTTGCGAAAGCAAATGAAGCGAATATCGCTGCGCGTAAACTGTCAATTCACCTCTGGAAGCATGACAATAATAGCTTCCATCTCAAAGGCATTTGGGTTGATAAACGCTATATGCTACTGACGGGGAATAACTTAAACCCTCGGGCTTGGTCACTTGATCTAGAAAATGGACTTCTCATCCAAGACAATTATGCGAAACTCACTGATAAGTTCGAAGATGAGGTTTCGCGTATCCTTGAGCATACCCACCTTATCTGTACTTATAAACAGTTAGAAAAAGTGGAAGATTATCCGATAGGGGTGCAGCGGTTAGTAAGAAAAATAACCCGCCTAAAAGCAGATGGGGTTTTAAAACGCATCCTGTAAGCATAATTAACTTCAAAGCTCAGCATTTTCCTGCTGGGCTTTTTTATTATTCCTAGCTCCAACAGCTGAATACTCTATTAGACCTCTATATTAGTAGACTTCAGTAAATAAGCTTGCGAGACGCAACGTAACCCCAAACGCAACAACCTAGAATCTAGAAAGGCAATACATGCGTAAGTGGCTAGGTGCTTAATAACTCAGTCTTCCGATCTTACTCTTTCTTACACTACGCTAGTGAATAAGCTTTCTAACACGTAAGTCAGCACAGGGGCTCAAAACTAGTCCTCGATACTGGGACCCGGTTCAGTAGAAACCGCACAGAGTTGCGCATCAACTCGTCATGGCAGGGCTTAGAAAGCATCGCGAAGAGGGAAGTCTGCCTCTCGATGTAAGATTTCAATATGGAAATGCGGTTAAGGTAAGTCGGGGAACCAAAACGAAAAAAGCCCCAGTCTTTCGACTGAGGCTTAATATAAGTGGCGGAGTGGACGGGACTCGAACCCGCGACCCCCGGCGTGACAGGCCGGTATTCTAACCAACTGAACTACCACTCCGCAGTGGTATCACTCGCTTGTAATCAGCAAGTGTCCAA
>NZ_JAMQWD010000035.1:0-547 GCF_024744415.1 Vibrio sp. RM-41-2B
GCCACAGGGCTAAACCATTGCGCCGTAAACACTAAACTCAACCTGAAGTGAAAGTGCCAAGCGTTGCGAATCACTGTTGAATTGTTTGTTATGTTTTACCACAAACACATGATTTAATTGAGAAAGAACTGCGATTTCTGACCGGTTTTCTGAACTAACCCACAAGGTAAGAACCGACTTGGCCACCAAAGGCGACCTACCAGAAACGAGTAATTCCACTTCCCTGCCCAATGAGGCAACCCGACCAATCACTAACAAGCGCCCTGTCTTTCCAACCAAAGCGCAAAACAATGCTGAATTGCCTAGGCAACTGCCAAGGTAAGATGCCAATTGACTCAGAACCTCAAAGCGACTTTGAGCAAGTTAAACATGAAGCCAACCGCCACGACCTGACAATGAAGCAACCCACGAACATTGGCATGTTTTACGGGCTGAGTGATTCAAGAACTTAGGCCGACAATACGGATTTGCTGAGTCTACTAGGGACGAACTGCCAGAGGGACAAAGAACTAGAGCCTAAGAACTTTAAGCCGTTGAAATGCAAGTA
>NZ_JAMQWD010000036.1:0-36463 GCF_024744415.1 Vibrio sp. RM-41-2B
GCTTTAAATTTTGGACACTTGCTGATTACAAGCGAGTGATACCACTGCGGAGTGGTAGTTCAGTTGGTTAGAATACCGGCCTGTCACGCCGGGGGTCGCGGGTTCGAGTCCCGTCCACTCCGCCACTTAATATCGACAACCTCGCCCATGCGAGGTTTTGTCAAATCTAGAATATAAGCATTCTACAGGGGTGTAGCTCCAATTGGCAGAGCAGCGGATTCCAAATCCGCGTGTTGGGAGTTCGAATCTCTCCACCCCTGCCATATATCAAGGCTCTGACTTAGGTCAGAGCCTTTTTTGTATCTGCTTGCCACTATGCATGTGTCCTCTCATCCCACCTATATGCCTTTCTGCTGCCTGCTGCTCTTTGTAAGTATTTATTAACTCACCAACCTATTAGACTAGTCGTTATAACCAAGAGATCCGAAATGTTAGCAATAAATGAGAATCATTACTTATATTTAGTTACACTCGACTCATCTGGATTAATGAGTAACTATTCATGGATATCTCTCGTCGTCGCTTTATTCAATCTTCTTTGGCTATTTCTACTCTAGCTGTTCTACCAGCTTGTACTTTATCGCGGCAGCAAGATAAAAACGGGCATTACATTTACGATCTAACTGCAGAGCCTTCTACGGCTGAACTAGTGCCCGGTTTCAATACTGAGGTATTAGCTTTTAATGGGCGTATACCTGCACCGATAATTCGTTGCCGACAAGGGGAAAAGGTAACAATCAACTTCATCAATAAGCTATCAGAGCCGACGACGATTCATTGGCATGGCTTGAGGATTCCTATTGAAATGGATGGAGTTCCGTTTTTAAGCCAGGCTCCTATCATGCCCGGAGAGACTTTTACGTATGAGTTTATTCCGCCAGATGCAGGTACGTTTTGGTATCACCCACACATGAACAGCGTTAAGCAGCTTGGTATGGGGTTGGTTGGGCTAATAATTGTTGAAGAGGCTGAGCCTGTTCAGTTTGATGAAGAGCATGAAGTCGTCCTCAAGCATTGGCATTTAGACAAGCAAGGACAGTGGAAGAATCTAATGGTGCCGCGCTTGAGTGCACGTATGGGAACGCCAGGAGAGTGGAGTAGCGTCAATGGTATTCATGAGCCTGTTTATACGCTGAAGCAGAACGCGACTACGCGATTAAGAATTGCTAATGTCGATAACACCATTACCTATCCGATCGCGATTGAAGGCACAGAGGCTTGGGTTATTGCCATCGATGGCAATCCAGTTAAAACGCCTTATAGGCTCACTCAACACAAAATTGGTCCGGGAATGAGATTGGATATCGGATTGATTGCTCCGAAGGCTGGAGAGCGTGTTTATGTGCGTCAAATGAAAGGGCGCTTCCCATTATCTTTGTGTGAGTTTGAAGTTGTTGAGTCTGACCTGCCAAGCAACAAGAAACTGCCTTTATTGCCTCTCAACCCTGTGCCTGATCTTGATTTGGAAAATGCGGAGCAAATCGATTATGTGTTTGAATGGGAGGGGGCGATCACTCCTGCCGATAAATCGGGCAAAGCGATACCTAAATTCTGGCTGATGAACAAACGAGCTTGGGAGGGAATGAGTAAAGATAATATCCCAGCACCACTTTCAAAATTGGAACTTGGAAAAACCTATATCTTCAATTTGAAGAACGTTACTCAATATCATCATCCTATTCATCTTCATGGGCATACATTTACTGTTCTTGAGTTAGATGGCAAGAAACTTGACGAACCGTTCCATACCGATACGGTTTTACTTGGAAAAAATGGCAGTGCCAAAGCTGCCTTTGTTGCTAACAACCCTGGACGTTGGATGTATCACTGCCATGTTATTGAGCATATGAAAACCGGTTTGATGGGGTATATTGAAGTAAAGTGACTTCTGTAACTTTTTTAATCTCAGCGTGTTTTAAATGCAATACGTTGTCGAATTCTAAAATTTCACCATCAATATCGCTTTAGTTTTGGTTACAATATCGTCATCAATAGTGTTGGGGGGAATTATGGGGCAGTTTTCCATTCTTGGTTTTATTGCGCTAGGTGGTGCTTTTGGTGCGTGTTCTCGTTACTTGATATCTGAACTGTGTGTCATTTTATTGGGGCGTGGTTTTCCATACGGTACGTTAACCGTTAATGTGGTTGGTTCATTTATAATGGGCTTGTTGATTGCTGCGTTCGACAATGAACTGTTGGCAACAGAACCTTGGCGACAAGTGATTGGTTTGGGATTTTTAGGGGCACTGACGACGTTTTCCACCTTTTCTATGGATAATGTTTTACTTATGCAGCAAGGTGCATTTTTTAAGATGGGGTTAAATATTTTATTAAATGTGGTGCTGAGCATCTCTGCTGCGTGGATCGGTTTCCAATTATTGATGCGCAGCTAGCAAAGTAGTTAAAAATTAAACAGGTCGGCTTGGTTTAACCAGGCCGTTTTTATATACTGATATCACTTGTCGGAGTGCCATAAGGCTGAGACCGTTAATTCGGGATCCGTTGAACCTGATCAGATTAGAATCTGCGAAGGGAACAAGAGAAGATATTTATACCGGAGTTCTTTCTGGTTGACCTATCAAATAGTCGAATGTTGTTATAGGCAAATTACTTAAGCTTTATTTAGCCTTAATTTGACTCCTCTTGTCGCATCTATCCGCCAAGCATTTTTATCCAATTACTTTTTATCTAGTATAACAAAGCAAGGAAAAATGCTATGTCGAGTCGCAAACAAGCGAGACTGGAAGCAAAACAGTTCATTGAAACACTCTCGGTACAGCCGTACCCAAATTCCACAAAAGTATATGTAGAAGGTTCACGTCCAGATGTTCGTGTACCTATGCGTGAAATAGCGCTAGCAGATAGTCTGATTGGTGGCACAAAAGAAGCGCCAATCTTCGAGCCTAATGAGCCAGTACGCGTTTACGATACCTCTGGTGTATACACAGACCCAGAACACACCATAGACCTTTATAACGGCTTACCAAAGCTAAGAGAAAGCTGGATTGAAGAGCGCGGTGACACAGAGTTACTTGATGAAGTAAGCTCGGTATACACTAAAGAACGTTTAGAGGATGAGACGTTAGACGACCTGCGTTACGGTAACCTGCCACGTATTCGACGCGCTAAGGATGGGCAGTGCGTCACTCAGCTGCACTATGCTCGCAAAGGCATTATTACCCCAGAAATGGAATTCATCGCGCTGCGTGAAAACATGGGTCGTGCCAAGTACCGTGATGATGTGCTGAATCAACAGCATCCTGGTCAAAGCTTTGGAGCGAATCTTCCAAAAGACATTACCGCCGAGTTTGTTCGCAAAGAAGTTGCCGAAGGTCGCGCGATTATCCCTTCCAATATCAACCACCCAGAATCCGAACCAATGATCATTGGACGTAACTTTTTGGTCAAAGTGAACGCCAATATCGGTAACTCATCGGTGACGTCTTCGATTGAGGAAGAAGTTGAGAAGCTCGTTTGGGCGACACGCTGGGGTGGGGATACCGTTATGGATCTCTCTACTGGACGTAACATCCACGAAACTCGCGAGTGGATTCTGCGTAACAGCCCGGTTCCGATCGGTACTGTACCTATGTATCAAGCGCTTGAGAAAGTGAATGGAGTTGCCGAAAACCTTAACTGGGAAGTGATGCGCGATACTCTGATTGAGCAAGCAGAACAGGGCGTTGATTACTTCACTATCCATGCCGGTTTACTACTTCGCTATGTGCCAATGACTGCAAAGCGTGTTACTGGCATCGTCTCTCGTGGTGGTTCTATCATCGCGAAATGGTGTTTAGCGCATCACCAAGAAAGCTTCTTATACACCCACTTCCGAGAGATCTGTGAAATCTGTGCTAAGTATGATGTGGCTCTTTCTCTGGGTGATGGTCTGCGTCCTGGTTCGGTTGCCGATGCTAACGACGAAGCGCAATTTGCAGAGCTTCGTACTCTTGGCGAATTGACCAAGGTTGCGTGGGAATACGACGTACAGGTCATTATCGAAGGTCCTGGTCATGTTCCAATGCATATGATCAAAGAGAACATGGAAGAGCAGCTAGAGCACTGTCATGAAGCACCATTCTATACGCTTGGTCCACTGACTACAGATGTTGCACCGGGTTACGATCATATTACTTCAGGTATTGGTGCTGCCATGATTGGTTGGTATGGCTGTGCGATGCTTTGTTACGTCACACCAAAAGAGCACCTTGGCTTACCAAACAAAGAAGACGTTAAGGTCGGCATGATTACTTATAAGCTTGCAGCACATGCAGCTGACTTGGCGAAAGGGCACCCTGGTGATCAAGTTCGTGATAACGCGCTTTCTAAAGCTCGCTTCGAGTTCCGCTGGGAAGACCAATTCAACTTGTCACTCGACCCTGATACAGCGCGCGCTTTCCATGACGAAACCTTGCCTCAAGAGTCTGGAAAAGTTGCTCACTTCTGTTCGATGTGTGGACCAAAGTTCTGCTCCATGAAGATCTCGCAAGAGGTTCGAGAGTATGCGAAAGACACTGAGCAAGTTGCTGCGGACCAAGCTATCTCGATCAAAATGCTCGATGACCCTCTTGAGGGTATGCGTCAGAAATCGCAAGAATTTAGAGATACAGGTTCTGAGTTATACCACCCAGCAGCACATGCCGAGGTAAGTGACTAATGAGCAAAATCCTTATTCCGTCATCATTGATTGAACTGACAGGTTTAGTTCAGCAATGTTTGTTGTTGGCGAAAGAACAGGGTTTTAGTATCGAAGACATTGAGTTGGGTGTGAGCCTAACTCAATCTATTCAGCTCGTTCGCGACCAACAGACCACACACATAACGACTGATCTCCTTGATGATTATGACTCTGAGCATGAGAGTTCATTTGTGCTCTATTACCGCTCTGCTTTATCGGTAGAAGCGTGCGCTAAGCAACCGTCGAAAGCGATTCATATTGGCATTGCTGATACGCAGGTATCCGATGAAAAGGAGAAAGTGCTTCAACTTGATATCTGGCGTCACCCAATTAACAACGAAGTGAGAGCGCTTTCCTTTAAGTCCAAATTCAACGCAGTGCTCGATCCCGAACATCACCTTGCTTGGATAGTAACGCTGACAGTACTCGATTTTCCTATCGAAGATGCGTTAACACTTGCTCGAGGAATGCTAACTCAACAAGCGAATGTTTCACGTGAAACACTGCTTAATGACAACCTTGACGAGGGTCGAACTACTCAGTGGGCTGATCAATTTGATAATTTCCCCACACCTGTACTGGAGGATAACCGACTAGGTATTCAAGTTGGTTGGTCTGCACAAGGCGAGAGCGTTAGCTTTCCAACTCTAACTAAGCAAAGTCTAGGGCTCTATCCAGTCGTTGATGATGTTGCTTGGATTGAGCGTCTACTGCCACTGGGCATCAACACTATTCAACTTCGAATCAAGAACCCACAACAAGCCGATTTAGAACAACAGATCATTCGAGCAATTGAGCTAGGTCGTCAGTATCAAGCACAAGTGTTCATCAATGACTATTGGCAGTTGGCAATCAAGCATGGCGCTTATGGCGTTCACCTAGGACAAGAAGACATAGAAGAATCGAATTTGGCTCAGCTAACTAAAGCTGGCATTCGTCTTGGTCTTTCTACTCATGGTTATTATGAGCTACTGCGCATCGTACAAATTCATCCTAGTTACATAGCGCTAGGGCATATTTTCCCAACCACCACTAAACAGATGCCATCGAAACCACAAGGTTTGGTGCGTTTGGCACTGTATCAAAAGCTGATTGATAGCATTCCTTATAGAAACACAGCGTCGGCTTTCCGTCCTTCGAAAGACAAAACTGTGAGTGGCAATGTGCTCGGCTTTCCGACGGTCGCAATTGGTGGCATTGACCAATCTAATGCTGAGCAAGTTTGGCAGACGGGCGTTTCTAGTTTGGCAGTTGTGAGAGCTATTACGTTGGCGGAATCGCCTCCGTCCGTCATCGAGTTCTTTGCACAACTGATGAAGGAAAGACAGCTAACGTTTACTGATCAGAATAGTAAATTCGCGCATACCAAGAGAGGCGAGCATGCTCACGGATAAGCAGTTCCTTCGCTATCAGCGCCAAGTCGCTCTGCCTGAAATTGCCGAAATTGGGCAAGAACGTTTGAGCAAATCGCATGTTCTGATCATCGGTTGTGGTGGATTGGGGAGTGCAGCGAGTTTGTACTTGGCGTCAGCGGGCGTTGGTAAATTGGTTGTGGTTGATGATGATGAAGTTGATAGCAGTAACCTACAACGCCAGATCATTTATCGTGAACAAGACCTCCAAGTTGAGAAAACAAAAGCGACTGTAAAGCAACTTACTGAACTTAATTCTATGGTCCAAGTTCGTGCTCTCAAAAAGCGATTAGACAAAGCACAGCTGCAACTTGAGGTGATGCTAGCGGATGTGGTGCTCGACTGCACCGATAACATGCCAACGCGCCAGCTAATTAACCAAGTTTGCTTCGAGCAAAATACGCCACTCATTTCAGCAGCGGCAATTGGTTGGCAAGGACAATTCGCTGTCTTTGATTACCAAACACCAAGTGAACAAGAAGAGCAGAGTAAAGCGTGTTACCGCTGCTTGTATCCGTTCGACGAATTACCACAAAGTCAAAAATGCAGTGAGAGCGGTGTCGTCGGTCCGGTGGTGGGCACACTTGGTAACTACCAAGCGATAGCGGCAATTCAAAAACTGGCGACGGGAAAGTTTCATGTCGAGACTGCCAAGTTACACCTGTTTGATGGGTTGAAACTGCAATGGCAAACCATGGCGATAAGTAAAGATAAACAGTGCCAAGTGTGTGCTCAGATTTAGCTTACGAGTAATGGGCAGAATTAAGAGAGTTGGAAGCAATGACGTTATCAGAACAACAAACAACACAAATGACCGTTGCTGACTTAGATGTGATCACTATTGTCATCAATGATCAGTCACATCAAGTTGCCAGTCAGTCGAATCTACAGCAAATCATTAGTCAATTTGCGCTGCCTGAAATGGGCTGTGTTTTTGCAATTAATAACAATGTTGTGCCGCGCAGTGAGTGGGCTAGCACAGTTCTTTCACAGGGAGATAGCATCTCTTTGTTTCAAGCGATCGCAGGGGGTTAAAGTCGATGCTTAAAATTGGTGATAAACAATTCGAATCAAGACTGTTCATGGGAACAGGGAAGTTTGCCAACAGCCGACTAATGGCAGAAGCGATTCAAGTGTCGGGATCTCAACTTGCAACCATGGCGTTGAAGCGTGTGGATGTGAACGACCAACAAGACGATATTTTGCTGCCGTTAGTACAAGCGGGTGTGAACTTACTACCGAACACCTCAGGTGCAAAGAATGCTAAAGATGCTGTGTTTGCTGCACAACTGGCGCGAGAAGCGTTGGGGACTAACTGGCTAAAACTGGAAATTCATCCAGACCCGAAGTACTTGATGCCCGATCCAATTGAGACACTTGCAGCCGCAGAGCAATTGGTTCGCGAAGGTTTCATTGTGCTTCCTTACTGTCATGCTGACCCAGTTTTATGTAAACGATTGGAAGAAGTAGGCTGTGCTGCGGTCATGCCATTAGGTGCGCCTATCGGTTCTAACAAAGGGATAGTTTCTCACGATTTCCTAGAGATCATTATCGACCAAGCTAATGTTCCTGTCGTTGTCGATGCGGGTATTGGCGCACCTTCACATGCCGCGCGAGCGATGGAAATGGGCGCGGATGCCGTGCTCGTCAATACTGCGATTGCAGCTTCGAGCGATCCCGTTGCGATGGCGAAAGCATTTAAGTTGGCGGTAGAGTCGGGGCGTATGGCTTATGAAGCCGGACTTGCTGGTAAGGTTTCTCATGCGGTTGCGTCGAGTCCACTGACGTCATTCCTAGATGAGCTTTAGTCCTAGATTGGTTTAGCTATTAAGCGAGGAAAACATGAGCTTCGTTGAACAATTTAAGCAGCTTAATTGGGATGACATTTCGATGTCGATCTACGCGAAAACGGCACAAGATGTTGAGCGAGCATTGAATAAACCCAAGCGTGATTTGGAAGACTTTAAAGCGCTAATTTCACCAGCGGCTGAAGGATATTTAGAGCAAATGGCGCAGTTGTCATACTCGGCAACTCGCAAGCGTTTTGGTAATACCATGTCGCTTTATATTCCATTGTACCTTTCTAACTTGTGCGCCAATGCTTGTACTTATTGTGGCTTCTCGATGGAGAACAGAATCAAGCGTCGCACTTTGAATAGGGACGAAGTGGCTGCAGAAGTCGAAGCCATTAAACGCATGAAGTTTGATAGCGTATTGCTGGTGACTGGCGAACACGAAACCAAAGTAGGCATGAAATACTTTCGCGAAATGGTGCCGATGATTAAGAAGCGCTTTAACTATTTGGCTATGGAAGTACAACCGCTAGATCAAGACGAATACGCAGAGCTCAAGACATTGGGTTTGGATGCGGTGATGGTCTATCAAGAAACGTATCATCCTTCGACTTACGCCGAGCACCATTTACGAGGTAATAAAATGGATTTCGAATACCGATTGGATACACCCGATCGTCTTGCAAAAGCAGGCATCGATAAGATCGGTATCGGTGCTTTGATCGGCTTGGAAGAGTGGCGTACCGACTGTTTTTATGTGGCAGCGCACTTGGACTATCTTGAGCGCACGTATTGGCAGACTCGTTACTCGATTTCTTTCCCACGTTTGCGTCCTTGTGAGGGTGCCAGTTCTTTAAACGGAAAGCAGCCCAAATCAGTCATGACGGATAAGCAGCTTGTTCAGTTGATTTGCGCTTATCGTTTGTTGAATCCAGAAGTTGAGTTGTCATTATCGACTCGTGAATCACCGAAGTTCAGAGATAATGCATTACCGTTAGGTATCACCAGTATGTCTGCAGCATCGAAAACTCAGCCGGGTGGGTATGCGATGGATGATGTTGAACTCGAGCAGTTTGAGATCAGTGATGAACGAAGTGCTGGTTCTGTGGAAGATATGATTCGAGCCAAGGGCTTTGACCCAGTATGGCGAGATTGGCACTCGGCGTATTCTGGTTAAGTAGCAAAGAAAGCCACTGGTCATCGTTATGTTTCACGTGAAACATAGGCAAAAGTAGAGAGTTGATGCAAAACATCAACCCTCTACTTTTTTCTAGCTTCTAGCTTCTAGCTTCTAGCTTCTAGCTGTGTGCTACTGGTAGCGTTGCTTGACGAAGCCACTCTTTCACATCACCTTCAACAAGTGGGCTGATCTCATCCCATACTTTCTGGTGGTAATCATTCAGCCAAGCAAGTTCTGGACGAGTTAACATATCAACATTGATGTTGCGTTTGTCGATTGGGCAGCGTGTTAGTGACTCAAATGACAGAACAGGGAAGTCACCGTTAGTTGGGGTTTCAACAACAAGCTCTAGGTTTTCAATACGGATACCAAACGCATCTGCACGGTAGTAACCTGGCTCGTTGGATAGCACCATACCTTCTGTTAGAGGCACGTCGATTTGCTTTTTCGAAATGCTCGCTGGACCTTCATGCACACTTAGGAAGTGGCCCACACCGTGGCCAGTGCCGTGATCGTAATCGTAACCTTCCGCCCATAGGTGCTGACGAGCTAGAGTATCGATTTGATAACCACGTGTGCCTTTCGGGAAACGAGCTCGAGCAACGCCAATATGACCTTTCAGCGCCAACGTAAATTGCTTCTTCATTTCTGCAGAAGGTTGACCAATCGCGATAGTACGCGTGATATCGGTAGTGCCATCGAGATACTGACCGCCTGAGTCCACAAGGTAAAGCGTGTTCAGTTCTAACTTACCAGGTTCAGGTTGGTTCTCGTGATTGTAGTGACACATGGCCGCGTTGCCGCCTGCCGCTGAAATGGTATCGAAGCTGAGATCCATTAGCGTAGGGTCTTCGCTACGAAATGCTTCCAGTTTGTCTGCTAATGTCGCTTCGTCATGCAGGTTACCAGCAGCAACTTCCGCATCTAACCAACATAGGAACTTGCTCATTGCCACGCCATCGCGGATATGACACGCCTTCATACCGGCAATTTCAACCGAGTTCTTCGCCGCTTTTGGCATCAGACATGGGTCTGCTGCTGCAATCACGGACGCACCAGAGTTTTGTAGTACTAGCTTAAACCAAGCGTTACTGATTGCAGGGTCAACTAATACCTTTTTACCTGTCATGGCTTCAAGGCGAGATTGAAGTGCTTCTGGGTGGTGAACGGTCACACCGGTGCCTACGTGAGCGTCAAAATCAGCAGGTAGACGAGCAGGATCGAGGAAGTATTCCACGCTTGAATCTGAGTGCAGAATCGCGTGAGAAAGCAGAACTGGTAGGCGTGATACATCCAAACCACGTACATTCAGCAGCCAACAAATAGAATCTAATGCTGTGATCACAGCGCTATCTGCACCTGCTTTTTTAACCAGTTGTGCGATCTCTTGACGCTTATTCTCACTTGATTGACCGACGGCTTCTGTTGGCATTAGGCGAACGTCAGAGACAACAGGCGCTGGGCGGTCATGCCACAACTCATCAATTGGGTTGTTGGTCAGAATATTTAGCTCAAGCTTTCCAGCCAGTTTAGCTTGTGCCATATCTAGCCAAGCTGAGCTGTGCATACGAGGATCAATTGCGACAGATGCGTTTGTTGGCAGGTTGTCTAGAACCCAATCTAAAGCTGGTTCTTCAATAAGGTGACGATATTCAAATAGGTCACCAGGGACTTGCTTGGTGACTTGAACGGTATAGCGGCCATCAACAAAGATAGCGGCTTTGTCTTTGGTGATTACCGCAGCACCAGCAGAACCAGTAAAGCCTGTTAACCAATGTAAGCGCTCGTTGTGCGCTGGGACGTATTCACCCAAATACTCGTCCTCGTGCGGAACCAGTAGGGCATTAATATTATGTTGTATAAGCCATTCGCGAATCGCATTCACGCGGCTGAGAGTTTCGTTGTGCATCTGTTTTATTCCTTCAAATTACCGCTCCTTCATGCTCAGGTGTGGGAGCTGTTTCCTTCTGCTTCATGCAGTTTATGATCAACGCAAGTTTGCAATGACTTAGGTTGAGTCGGAGTACAACTAGGCCATAGATGAGCCAAAAAGGACTACGACAGTTAAGCTACTCATTTTACCCGCTAAGCGCAAATTGAGAGCGGTATTTTTATCTAAGGTGATCGGTTTTTTGTGTGATCATCGTACGTAGCCAACCCAATGCAGGGTCGTTTTCTCTGTCTCGGTGCCAGAATAAAGTGTATGCCATAGGTGGAAATTCTAGCGGGAGTGGTAGTACGACCAAATCAAGCTGTTTAGCAGCGAGCTGCACAAAATGGCTTGGAGCGGTAAAAATAAAGTCAGTGTAGGAACATAAACTTGCGGCACTATTAAAGTCCGGAACGGTGACGGCAATATCGCGGTCGGCTCCAATATCGGCAAGGCGATAATCTAACAGCCAACGGTCGTTGCCGTCACAACGCACTTGTACGTGACGCAGGGCGAGATACGCTTCGAGGTTCCAAGGCTGTTTTAATGCTGGGTGATTTTTGCGAATAATACACATCTGGTGATCTCGATAAATTTCCAGTTCGCATATGTCATCGGGTGGCAGCAGAGTCAGCTTGGCATCATTAATATCGATGTCTTTTCCAGTTAAGCCTAAGTCTAGCTCGCCACGTTGCAGCATTTTAAAAGTATTATCGGACCAAGGGTGAGTGCTGATCGTCACCCCAGGGGCTTGCTGAAAAATCGCCGGTAAGAAATGGGGTAGAATCAGAGGGTAAACACTTTCAACCGCTGCTATTTGAAAACGGTATTCGCTACTTTGTGGAGAGAACTCTTCTGGTTGAGTCAGTACTTCTAACTGGTTTATCAACAGATCCAGTTTCGGCTTAAGAAACAAAGCGCGTGGTGTTGGCGTCAATCCATGCGAGTTTCGGGTGAACAGGGGATCATCAAATTGGATGCGCAGTTTAGCCAGTGATTTGCTCACAGCGGATTGACTTAAGCACAGTCGGTGGGCGGCTCGGGTGACATTTAACTCTTCTATCAAAACTTTAAAACAGACCAATAGATTTAAATCGATACGAGCCAGTTTTTCGACGTTCACGGTGAATTTCCTCTAAGGAATAATGCTCATGATTATACATCATTTCCATTCATATCATCAGATGATTAAGCTCTATCCAAAGTTCTTTATCCAATTCGGAGTGTTGTGTGCCTAGCCAGTTTTCTAATAGTAAAAAACAGATGGCGTTATTGACCCTTTTGGTTCTTTTCAGTCCTCTTGCGATTGATATTTATCTACCTGCTTTACCTCTTATTGCTTCCACTTTTCAGGTCGATAATGCGCTAGCACAAGACACGATCACTTGGTTCTTATTTGCGATGGGGGTCGGGCAACTGTTTGCTGGCCCTTTGGCAGATAAACTCGGACGTCGAACTGTTGCATTGGGCGGTATCACTATCTATGCGATGAGCGCTTTATTGGCGTGGAGTGCTCAAAATATTGAATGGATGTTGGTTTCCCGACTGCTACAAGGCTTAGGTGCGTGTGCGACATCGGTAGCAGCCTTTGCAACAGTTCGCGATATCTTTGGCCCGGAAAAAAGCGGCAAAATGATCAGCTACCTTAACGGTGCGATTTGTTTCATTCCGGCTTTAGCTCCAATTCTAGGTAGCTGGTTAACTCAGCAATTTGATTGGCGAGCTAACTTCAGCTTTATGGCTGGCTTTGCCGTTGTGTCCGGTTCATTGATGTTTTTCATGATGAAAGAGACTAACCCATCAACGGAAAAGCAAGCCGTGTTTAAGCTCAGCCGTTACTGGGCAGTGCTTAGTACGCCATCTTTTGTCTTCCATGCTTCACTGTGTTTAATGGCAATGGCGGTTATTCTCGCGTATGTCACCTCGGCGCCATCGGTATTGATGACAGGGATGGGGTTGTCGATGAATGAGTTCACCTTCTGGTTTGGTGTAAATGCAGTGATCAATATTGCGGCTTGTATGCTTGCGCCTAAGTTTATGGAGCGCGTTGGCACGCACAACACTTTGGTTACGGGGATCTCGACTCTGGGCCTAGCAGGTGTGATTATGCTGGTGATGAATGGTCAGAATACCGCGCTTTCTTTCATGCTACCTATTTTCATATCGTCAGTGGGTTTTGCATTCATTCTGGGTGCAGCAGCAGGGAAAGCATTGGAACCGTTTGGTGACAAAGCGGGTACGGCTGCGGCACTGCTTGGGTTGTTCCAAATGAGTGGCTCTGGTTTGTTGGTTGGTACGTTGCAGCGTTTATCTTTGGAACCTCAAACACTGATCGCAATTCATATGTGGGTTCTATTGCCTGCGTTGGTGGTTCTGTTTACAAAAGCAGGTAAGAACTGGCATTCAAGCCTTGCGAAAGCGTAAATCAGTGTAATTTAGTATTTTCCAATGTAAGTAAGGCGTGTATATTTGTCGTTCAGACTTTTCCTGACACCATAACGGAACTCAAAAAGTAATGTCGTTAACCACGTATGAAATGGCTCGTATTCTAGAGCAAATGGAAGATTCACCAGAAAAGGTGATGTTTGGCAAGTTGCTTAATGAGCTGGGTAATCAAAGCTCCGAGCGTATTCGTAGTGCGGCTAAACAAGTACCTCTGCCAATTTTGCGTGATATCGTGTACCAATTCCAGCAAGTGATTGAGTCGCGCAAAGGTGAACAAGTTGAGCTGTTGGCAAAAGATCTTGCTCAACAGGGCATCTCAGCTGATGAGCTTCTTGCTTACTTAAATAAACAATAAAAAGTCCCCGCCACTGCGGGGATTTTTTTATCGCGTCAACTTGTTCTTTATAACATGGTCAATAGAGATAACTCCCGGTCCCCATACGATGACCACTAAAATCATCAATCCCCACAATTGATGGTCATAGAACCCTTTTTCCCACAATACCGGGTAAGAGATGACCGCGATGATATTGAACACAAACAGAATCGCAGCCATCGGGCGGGTAATTAATCCCAACGCTAAAAATACTGGCAGAATTAACTCGGCAGTCGTTCCCATGTAGGCCGCTAACTCCCAAGGCAAAAGTGGCACTTGGTATTCCAATTCGAATAGATACAGCGTGCTATCCCAAGAAGAAACTTTGATTAACCCTGAATTGAAGAACACCCATGCAACCCATAAGCGACAAAAGAGAAGTAGTAAAGGGACAAAGCCAGCTTGTAAGGTATTGATCAAGTCGTCGTACCGATTGACTAAGTTTTTAACCGTATTCGTCATAGAGTGCTCCTTAGATTGATTTCAATGTAAAGCCGTCAACGAGATCGAGTGCCATGATGCTATTAAGGTGAACGAGCAAAGCTTCGGGTATTTCGCTCAAACTCTGCTTCTGCTCTAAACATTGCAGCAGTTGAAAAACATCGGTATCGAGTGCGTGACATTGAGCTTCTCCATTGGCTTGAATCGAGATGACACCTCGCTGTAATTGATTGATATTGAGCTGTTCAAAATCTTGGTGTTGAATCGCATGAAAGAGATCAAATACGGCGTAGTTTGAGTCAAAGCTGCGGCTGCCAGTGCGCAAATGAAACACCAATTGAGGTTGTTGTTCTTCCGTCACTTGGGTAAGTGCAGATAGAGGGATTCGATTTGGTTTTTCGACTTTCTCATTCTGTATTTGTCGAGCTAAGTCCATATGCCATTCAAACCTTGCGACTTCAGGAGTGTACGGGGCTTGGGTCATGACCTGACTAAACTGCATAATCGTATCTTGAAAGCCCACACCATAATGTACGACATTACCTTCTGCTAAGGGGTGAGAAAGTACGTGTTGGCGAGCAATTTGATCGAAGCACTCTTTTCCAACTAAGGCTTCAACCATTGGGTAGGTCGCTGCCAATACCTCACTCAAGCTGATGATAAAGTTATTGCGGTAAATCTGTATGCGTTCATCTGCGGTAAACTTGTCACTCACAATGTCGCATTCTTCACCGAGCGCTTGATAATGTAGGGCTTTAGCAAATCGACTCTGCAAGGTCGCAAGATTCATGACGCTTTCCTTTTGCTCTTTTGGTCAATTAAATGATTTTTCTGCAATAGTGAGGATGCTTTTTCTGCTTCGCCAAGAAGTATTTCTGGTGCAGGAATATCCAAATCCCATTCAATCAGCGTATGGCGAGGGCCGTGTTTTTGTGTCCAACTAACGAACAGCTGCCATACTTCATCACTGACGGGACGGCTATGAGTATCAATCCAAATCTCACCTTTATCCAACGTCTTAATAGTAAAACCTGCCAAATGAATCTCGTCGACTTTGTCGGCTGGAATCGCATCTAGGTATGTGTCGCAATCAAAACCGTGATTGAAGGCGGAAACATATACGTTATTTAAGTCGAGTAATAAACGACAGTCGGTGCGCTTTTGCACTTCGGTAAGAAAATCCCATTCGCTGATGGTTGAATGGTGAAACTTCACATAACTAGATGGGTTCTCAATTAAGATTTCACGTTGTAGATGTTCTTGCACTTCAAGCACGTTACGAGTGAAGACTTGCAGCGCTTCTTCCGTGTAAGGCAAGGGAAGTAGATCATTGAAGTAGTGACCACCATTTTCACTCCAGCTTAAATGGTCAGAAACGAAGAGCGGGTCAATTGTATTTATCAATGCTTTTAGTTGTGCTAAATGTTTCGTATTCACACGTTCCACCGAGCCCAGCGATAAACCAATACCGTGGCAACTGATGTGGTAGTGCTCGCGTAATGCTTGCAGTTGATGGCGCTCTACTGAGTTGGGCTGAAAGTAGTTCTCGCTGTGGATTTCTAACCACGACAGCTCAGGTTTATGTCGGCTAAAATAATCGAGATGAGGGGAGCGTAATCCAACACCAGCAAGAGGATGGAAAGAGTGATGTTTCACGTGAAACTCCTTTTCTGATTGGCGAGTAACTGGGGGCGTTGGTTAAAGTGCAACGCGCCCCACAGAAACTTGTGATGTTGAGTTATGAGCCGCTGGTGCTACCGCCAGCCAATTTGTCACACAATCCTTTAGGAACGACAACAAAAGCATCTTTTTGGTTGTCTTCTTTAGAGGTACCCGCGCAAGAGCTGTTTTTCGTTGCGCAGTCATTTTTACCGGCTTTCGCCACGCCATAACACTTTTCTTTTTCTGCTGCGACAGCAGGGGCTGCGGTGAGCATGGTGCCACCAAGAGCAAGAAGGCCAGTAACAGCAGCAGTAACAGCAAGATTCGATTTTTTCATCATAATTTCCTCTGAGTGATTTCCTTTTACTTTCATTCGGCAAGTCGATTCGCCGTTTGGCGTACAACCTTTATCCACTTGCTTAAATTAAAAGATAGAGATGAGGCAGAAAAACTTTCATAAAAATAACTCTCGTGAATGGTTTTGGAGTGATTACCTTCGTTAACTCTTTGAATGAAAGATTAAAAAAACAACGAATTTTTTATCAAGTTTTGTCTAAACAGCACCCAGCTGTTTAGGTTATAATCGGTTTTTATGTATAAATAACCAGTAGCTCATCATGATGGATCCATCTCTATTACTCGACGGTCTAAACGATAAACAGCGTGAAGCCGTTGCAGCTCCTCTAGAAAACTTACTTGTCCTTGCTGGTGCAGGGAGTGGTAAGACTCGCGTTCTTGTTCACCGTATCGCTTGGCTTATGTCAGTCGAGCAAGCTTCTCCTTTCTCGATCATGTCGGTCACCTTCACCAATAAAGCGGCAGCAGAAATGCGTGGTCGTATTGAAGAGTTGATGATGGGCAGTGCATCTGGCATGTGGAATGGGACTTTCCACGGTATCTGTCACCGCATTTTGCGTGCACACTATCTTGATGCCAAGCTACCGGAAGATTTCCAAATCATAGACAGCGATGATCAGCAGCGCTTGTTAAAGCGTTTGATCAAAGCACAAAACTTGGATGAAAAGCAGTGGCCTGCACGCCAAGTTTCATGGTGGATTAATGGTAAGAAGGACGAAGGATTACGCCCATCGCATATCGACGCTTATCACGATCCAGTGACCAAAACTTATTTGCAGCTGTATACCGCTTACCAAGAAGCGTGTGATCGTGCTGGCTTAGTGGACTTTGCGGAAATTTTGCTGCGCGCGCATGAGCTACTGCGTGACAACAAGTTTGTGCGTGAACACTACCAAGCACGCTTTAAGCATATCTTGGTTGACGAATTCCAAGACACCAACAACATTCAATACGCTTGGCTACGCATGATGGCTGGCCCAGATTGTCACGTGATGATTGTTGGTGACGACGACCAGTCAATTTATGGTTGGCGCGGTGCAAAAGTCGAGAACATTGAGAAGTTCACGCTGGAGTTTCCGAGCGTGAACACCATTCGTCTCGAACAAAACTATCGTTCGACGAAGACGATTCTTGAAGCGTCCAATACCTTGATTGCGAACAACACTGAACGCATGGGTAAAGAGCTGTGGACGGATGGCAATGTGGGCGAGCCGATCTCGGTTTACAGCGCTTATAACGAGCTTGATGAAGCGCGCTTTGCGGTCAATAAAATCAAAGAGTGGCAAGAGAATGGCGGCGCATTGAATGATGCTGCGATGCTGTATCGTAACAACGCGCAATCTCGTGTTTTGGAAGAAGCATTAATTCAGGCAGGCTTACCGTACCGTATTTACGGAGGCATGCGATTCTTCGAGCGTCAAGAAATCAGAGATGCGTTGAGCTACTTGCGTTTGATGGCGAATCGCAACGATGATGCCGCGTTTGAACGTGTCGTGAATACCCCAACACGTGGTCTGGGCGATAAGACGCTAGAGACTATCCGTCGTGCTGCTCGTGATAGAGGTTGCACTATGTGGGAAGCCAGTCTGGCAATGCTCGATGAGCAAGTATTAACGGGTCGAGCAGCTGGCGCGTTAAGTCGTTTTGTCGAATTAATCACCGCGCTGGAAGATGACACATTAGAAATGCCATTGCACGAGCAAACGGACCACGTGATCAAGTACTCGGGTTTGTTTGCGATGTATGAACAAGAGAAGGGCGAAAAGTCTAAAGCTCGCATAGAAAACTTGGAGGAGCTGGTTACCGCCACTCGCCAATTCGAAAAACCAGAAGAAGCGGAAGAAATGTCTCTGCTGACGGCATTTTTAACACATGCGGCTCTAGAAGCGGGCGAAGGTCAGGCGGACGAATTTGAAGATGCAGTCCAACTGATGACGCTGCATAGTGCGAAAGGTTTGGAATTCCCATTGGTATTCATGGTCGGTGTGGAAGAAGGTATGTTCCCAAGCCAGATGTCCGCTGAAGAGGCAGGGCGTTTGGAAGAAGAGCGCCGTCTGTGTTATGTGGGCATGACGCGCGCGATGCAAAAGCTCTACATTACTTACGCGGAAATGCGTCGCCTATATGGCCAGGACAAATACCACAAACCATCGCGCTTTATTCGTGAATTACCAGAAACGTGTTTGGATGAAGTGCGCATGAAGGCGCAAGTGAGTCGCCCTTCAAGTAGTGGACGTTTTAGCCAAACCGCAGTAAAAGAAAACTTCAATGAGACTGGTTTTTCACTAGGTTCTCGTGTGATGCATCCGAAATTTGGTGAAGGAACGATCATCAACTTTGAGGGCAGTGGCCCACAAAGCCGAGTGCAGATTGCTTTCAATGGTGAAGGCATTAAATGGTTAGTCACCGCTTACGCGAGACTGGAGAAGCTGTAGGGCTTTGTGAAAAAATGAACATAAGAGCTGCTTCGGTGGCTCTTTCTGTTTTGGCTGTTTTGAATCAACAAAATGCTGAAAGATAGGGAGCTAAATGACGCTATTCGAAAAGGCTCTTAGTCTAAATCGCTTATCTTTAGACAAAGAAAAACCCCGAGGGCTTACGCCCGTCGGGGTTATAGTCTTACTCGCAGCAATCCAGCTACTAAAAGTGCTCCATGCATCAAATCCTTGATAGCGTGCTGCATTCCTTCAGCTTAATCCTTTCGTCGCCTTCCTAGCGGTGTCCTTGACCTTATCCTGGTCTGCTAACCATCCTCGTTAGCTCTCATCACTTGTTCCCTGAGCGGTGTCCATGACATCATCCTGATGTTCAGTCCTTTCCTCGTCCAGAGGTGTCCATTTCCCGTCCTTAGTAGCAACCGTCCTAGTTGCTATTGATTCCGTTCAATGTCCAGTTTTGCAATCCATGCCCGACTATTCATCCTGAATACCCGTTTCTTCTTCCTGAAGTTCACCAAATCCGTGGTGTTTCCTGTTCCGTGTCAGCATCCTCCCGACAAGGTTCATATTACGCTCTTCACGATTCTCAACAATGGTCGAAGCCCACATTTTTCTCAATTAAAAGCGTTTGAAAAATAAACATGTTTATATTATTCAATATCTTATGGTTATTCGTGGGCTGTTTTACCATTAAAAAAGAGAGGTTTGCTCCACTCCTTGTGAGAGATCTCGCACAAGGAGTCGAGCAAAACAGGCCTATTTGCCGATTGCTGCTCCTTCTCGACGAGGATCTGCGGCACCTTCTAGTCCATCTTTTGTTATGCGTATCGCATGCAGTCCAGAATTCAAATCACGAACATTGGTTTTAAAGCCCATCTTCTCCAGCTCTGGCTGTAAGCCTTCTGCAGCGGTACCTTGCTCAATATCTAAGGTGCCAAAACGGTCGAGTAATCGTGGTTGATTGATTGCTTGTTGGATATCCATATCCCATTGCGTGTGGGCAATGATTGTTTGCGCCACGTAACCGATGATTCGACTGCCACCCGGAGAACCTATCGCCATGTAAGGTTTGTTATCTTTCATCATAATGGTCGGGGCCATTGAAGATCGTGGACGCTTGCCTGGTTCTATGCGGTTGGCGATTGGGATTCCGTCGTTATGAGTACGGAAAGAAAAATCGGTCAGTTCATTATTGAGCAAGAAGCCACGCACCATTAAGCGCGAGCCAAACGCATTCTCAATGGTGGTCGTCATGGAAACCACATTGCCTTGCTTATCGACGATATTGAAATGGCTGGTGGAAGGGAGTTCAATGGACTCGTCCATGCTTAAGTTCATTGCGTGCGACCACGGAGGATTGCCCGCTTCAACTTTGCTTAGTGCTTTGCCGACTTGGATCAGCTCTGCTCGCTGCTGGAGGTAGCTTTTATCAAGCAAGCCTTGAGTTGGCATCGGCACGTAATCTTGGTCTGCCATGTATTTACCACGGTCAGCAAACGCTAGACGCGATGCATCGGCGAGTACTTGCCAAGATTTAATGCTGTTAGCACCCCAGCCTTTGAGATCGTACTGTTCAGTGATCGCCAAAATCTGACCAATGGTGAGCGCGCCAGAGCTTGGTGGTCCCATGCCGCAAATGTCATAGCTTTGGTATGCTGCACAAACCGGCTCACGTTGTCTGATTTGGTAGGTATCAAAGTCGGGTTGGGCTAATACACCGGGGTTACCTGGCGCGTTTTGTACCGTCTCGATAATGTCTCTGGCGATATCCCCATGGTAGAAGGCTTGGGCGCCTTGCTTAGCAATAGCACTCAGCGTTTGTGCGTATTCAGGGTTTTTTAATAGCGTACCTTCGGTTTTTGGCGAGCCATCCGAGTTAAAGAAATAGGCTTTTGTGACTGGAAAGCGTGATAAACGCTCGGCGTCTTTTTCTATCAAGCTTGCTAGGCGAGGACTGACTTTGAATCCTTGCTCCGCAAGCGAGATAACAGGCTGAATGATCTTTTTCCATTCCAGCTTGCCGTATTTCTGGTGAGTATCCCACAATAGTTTCACGGTGCCTGGTGTTGCGACAGAGCGTCCACCAACCACGGCATCGTAGAATTGCAATGGCTGACCGTTCTCATCTAAAAATAGCTTTGGCGTTACGGCGAGGGGGGCGGTTTCACGCCCGTCGTAAGTGGTCAGTTTTTGCTTTTCGCTATCCCAATACACTAAGAACGCACCGCCACCAATACCTGATGACTGGGGTTCAACTAAGCCAAGCATCAATTGCACCGCGACCATGGCATCTATCGCATTCCCGCCTTGCTCAAGTACGTCTGCACCCGCTTGAGTCGCCAGTGGGTTAGCAGCGGTAACCATATAATCTTTAGCTTTGACCAGCTGCTTTTGCTCAATGCCAGTGCTGTGCTCTGGTGCGACCGAATCTGCAGCTTGGTTAGCGAAGGCTTGTCCAGTGAAGGTGAAAGGGGAAGTAAGAAAAAGACCCGAGAGTACGAGTCGGTTAAATGTCCATTGCATGATGACTCTCCATGTTGCCAACTAAGGTTATTCAGCTTGGCAGCCACGGAGATAGTCGTCGAGTTTCCTATTAAAGAAATGTCGAGTGTGCGACGCTTTTAAATCAGAGAGTTATCGAGAAAGGAGCGGAAGGTTTGCACTAAAATACTGCTGCCAACTAGAGTAAATACCACACCACATAAACCATCTATATAAATGCTGGCTTGCTGCAATCTTGTTTGCAAGCGCTGCGTTGACAGCATCCATGCAAGGCTAGAAAACCAGAGTAGCGACAAACCAAACAAAATCACCAGAGCAATTCCTTTTCCTGTCACCGACATGCCCACTGGGACAAGGCTCGACATTAAACTCACAAAAAATACTAAGGCTTTGGGGTTGAGAATATTGGTTGCGAACCCCTTGGTAAACGCCTGACGTTTATTACCGATCACAAGGTTACTGTTTTTGCTTGGCTGATCAGAAAGTGGGTTTTTGATCATCGCGATCACGCCGCGCAGTGCACCGATACCCAAATACAACAGATAGCTGCCCCCAAGCAATTGTAAGACGGAGTAGAGCAGAGGATGCTGGTGAACTAAATAGCTCACCCCCGTTAGGCTGAATAAAGAATGCAGCAAAATACCGACTGATAAGCCAAGCGCAATGTATAAGCCAGTTTGACGGCCATGACGGGTGGCATTTTGTACCACAAGCGCAAAATCCGGACCTGGGCTCATTAAGGCAATGAAGTGGATACTGGCAAGCGTTAAAAGGATAGTCGATTCATTCATAACACATCTCAAAACATAGTGGATATGAGCTATTGTCGTGATTCTTATTCGGTAGTGCTTGTAAAAAACTAGCAGTACTGAATACCACAGCGTATGAGATATTAGCGTGCCACTTGTGAAGGCGAGACGCCATAGGTTTGTTTAAACGCTTTACTAAAGTGGGCCTGATCATAAAAGCCCACTTGATAGGCGACGTCCGTACCACACCATCCTGCTTGGAGTAGTTTCATTCCTTGCTCTAATCGCAAGCGAGCAAACCAAGCGTAGGGAGTCATCCCCGTTTGCGCTTTGAAATGGCGTTGAAACTGCGTGGGGCTCAGTTGGCAGAGCTCTGATAGTGCATCTAAACGAACCGTTTGGTCGAGATTCGCCATTAAGTAATCTTTTAAGGTATGTAAAGACTGTTTCCCAAGAGGGACCACTTTTTGCCTCGCGAGTGATCCGTAGCGATCAAAAAGTTGATTAAATCCTTCAAAAGGAAGGCAATCTTTGGTGAGTTGGCTGAGGTTATCGCGGCGAAGAAGAGCATGCAAGTTACTAAGTTGTGAAAATATCTGTGGATCTGAGATGATCAATTCATTAAAGCGGATTATTTGACCATTTTGACTAAGATCGGCAAGATCGCTGAGTAGGTGCGGCTCGATCGCAAATACATTCACTTCATAGCCACTTTCGAGCTTAGAGTGCCCGTCGTGCAGTTCATCTGGCGGCATAATTACGATTTGCCCATGACCCACTTGATGGCTACAGCCTTGATATTGGAACTTTTGCGTGCCATGCGTGATCAGACCGAGGTGAAAGTCCAGATGATAGTGCCTTTGGAAGGCAAACTTCTGGTATTTCGCCTCGATCAGGCTCAGCTGATCATGGTCGGTTGCGTAGTATTGAATCTGTTCCATTACATACAAAAAAGCTTGGTCACATTATGACCAAGCTTATCTGGCAATTTCTAACTTGTCTTGTAAAAAACGATCACTGTGGCTGAACGATTCGGCGTGAGCGACGGTTGTTGCGCAGTCCATCAAAGCTAAATACGACTAGCGCTCCCCAAATAAAGGCAAAGGTAATCGCTTTATCCATGCTAAAGGGTTCGCCATACATCAGTACTGCAAGTAAGAACATCAAGCTTGGGCCTATGTACTGGAAAAAGCCCAACGTTGATAATTTGAGTCTTGTTGCCGCACCCGTAAAACAAAGTAGGGGCAGTGTGGTAATCACACCTGCTGCAATCAACAAGCTATTTAATGCTAACGGGTTAGTGAGCATATTCGACGTTGGGGTTTCTGCAATAAACAGCAGATACACGGCGGCGACAGGCAGAAGGAGTAATGTTTCGATAAACAATCCTGTTTTTGCATCGACACTGACTTTCTTCCTTAAGAGGCCATAGAAGCCGAAACTCATTGCTAACGCCATCGCAACAACGGGCACGGAGCCGAATACAATCAATTGGACCAGTACACCACAGCCCGCTAATACGACAGCAAACCATTGCAACTTACGAAGTCGCTCTCCCAAAAAGACCATGCCGAGCAAGACATTGATTAATGGGTTAATGTAATAGCCTAAGCTCGCGTCAAGCATATGATTGGAATTGACCGCCCAGATGAAAATCAGCCAGTTTCCGCCAATTAATACAGAACTTGCGATCAGGTAAGCGATCTTCGTTTTGTCTTTCGCGATGTAGTAAGCCGAGCGCCAGTGACGGCCAAAGTGAAGGAGTGCGGCAAGCAAAAAGAAAGACCAAATCACCCGGTGGCTCAGAATCTCCAAAGGGGATACTTGTGCGATGGATTTAAAATACATCGGCGCAATGCCCCACATGGTATAGGCACCAATCGCCAGCAAGATACCTTGCCGAGCGCGTTGTTGTTCGTCTTCTGGTGTCATGAGGTGTCACCTAATTGTGTGTTTATAGAGCAGAAAATCAGTATACGAGTCGTGATGCGAAACACCTAGCAATTTGCGGTTTTATTCACCACGAAACCCCATTACAATGTGCCCTCACTTTGTGTGCCTGGGCATGCAAAAGCATTTCTACGATCACTCAATCTGAGATTATTCATGACCTCAACCTTGCTAGCCGAACAATCAGATACGCCTGTAACGCCTCAACGTGTGTTGGAGGAAGTCTTCGGTTACCAGACGTTTCGTGATGGTCAGCAAGAAGTTATTGAAGCCGCTATCGAAGGCAAAGACAGCTTAGTCATCATGCCGACGGGTGGTGGTAAATCTCTCTGTTACCAAATTCCGGCGTTAGTGCGCTCAGGGATTACCTTGGTGATTTCACCGCTGATTTCATTGATGAAAGACCAAGTTGATCAACTGAAAGCCAATGGCGTAGCTGCGGAGTGTGTGAACTCGACCATGAATCGAGAAGAGCTACTGAGTGTGTATAATCGCATGCACTCTGGTCAGCTTAAGCTAGTGTATGTTTCGCCAGAGCGCGTGTTAATGCGTGACTTTATTGAGCGTTTAGAAAACTTACCCTTATCTATGATCGCCGTGGATGAAGCACATTGTATCTCTCAGTGGGGACATGATTTTCGCCCAGAATACGCGGCGTTAGGTCAGTTAAAGCAACACTTTTCACATGTACCTTTTATGGCACTCACTGCCACCGCCGATGATGCGACGCGTCGTGATATTCTAGAACGCTTACGCTTACATGAGCCTCAGGTGTATCTAGGAAGCTTTGATCGTCCCAACATTCGTTACACCTTGGTAGAAAAGCACAAACCGGTTTCTCAAATCATTCGCTATCTAGCCACCCAAAAGGGAAGCTGCGGCATTATTTATTGCGGCAGTCGTAAGAAAGTTGAAATGGTGACCGAGAAGCTATGCAACAACCATATCCGCGCTGCTGGTTATCATGCAGGGATGGATACTGAAGAGCGAGCTTACGTTCAGGAAGCTTTTCAACGTGATGACATTCAAATCGTCGTTGCGACGGTTGCATTCGGCATGGGTATCAATAAGCCAAACGTGCGCTTTGTTGTGCATTTTGATATTCCACGTAACATCGAGTCCTATTATCAGGAAACTGGTCGAGCAGGGCGAGATGGCCTGCCTGCCGAGGCGATGATGTTGTATGACCCAGCCGACATCAGTTGGTTGCGTCGTATGTTGGATGAAAAAGATGATGGACCGCAGAAGCAGGTAGAAAGCCACAAACTCAATGCGATGAGTGCTTTTGCGGAAGCGCAAACCTGTCGTCGTCAGGTACTGCTCAACTATTTTGGAGAGTATCGCGAAAAGCCGTGTGGTAACTGCGATATCTGCCTGGACCCACCAAAACACTTTGATGCGACCGAAGAAGCGCGCAAAGCCTTGTCGTGTGTTTACCGCGTTAACCAAAGTTTTGGTATGACGTATGTGGTTGAGGTGCTGCGTGGGATGCAAAACATTCGTGTGCGCGAACACGGCCACGATAAAATTTCGACTTACGGCATTGGTCGTGATCACAGCCATGATTACTGGGTGAGTATCTTCCGCCAGTTAATTCATAAAGGGCTGCTATTTCAAAACATCACTCGTAACTCGACGTTGCAATTAACCGAAGAAGCACGTCCATTACTACGTGGTGATGTGCCTTTAGAACTTGCAGTTCCACGTTTAGATACCGCTGCACGTGCCGCGAAGTCGGATAAACTGACCAGCAAAAACTACGATAAGAAGTTGTTTGCCAAACTACGTAAGCTACGTAAGTCGATCGCCGATGAAGATGGTTTACCACCATATGTGGTATTCAGTGATGCGACCTTGATTGATATGGCAGAAATGCTGCCAACGTCATACGGCGAAATGTTAGCGGTTAGTGGCGTTGGTCAACGTAAACTAGAAAAATACGCCGATCCATTCTTGGATCTGATCCAAGAACACATTACTCACCACGGATAAGGAATCCATATGCACAAGGAATTTGGTCTCGCTGATTACATTGTTGAAGAAGGGCGTCTTATTATTACCGCTCCAAGCTTCGACCTCGATACTTTTCCGGCATTGGGTGAGCGTTTGGTGAAATTATTATCTGCGTCAGTGGTAGAAAAACAGTGGGATGCGGATATTCACTCTTGGTTGATCGATTTTGAAGGCTGCCGCTTATTTATGAAAGCGGAGCACTACAGCGAAGCGATTTGGTTTGAAGCGCTAACAATAGAAGAGAGTAGGGAAGAGCTCGACTATTTAGCCGGATTGTTCCAACGCGGCTTCTAAATTCAAGTTATCTATTCTTTAAAGGGTGTTTCACATGAAACACCCTTTCTTATTTTTGCATCAAAGCCCTTGGTTTTGACGTGATGTTCGCGAAGAAACGTTTGCGTATAAAACACCGCTTGTGAGTAAAATTGGTTAATGTATAATCGCCCACCGCTTTACTCTGAATGAGTTAAGTTAGTTTAATCGTCATTTTTTACATTGTTGGTAAGAGTGCTTTTCTCTGTAGAAAACGCTCGATTTGGGTTCCCTCGCCCCCAAACCAAACTAAAAAGGTATCGCATGAGTAACTTTACCCCTGCGCAGCAGCGCAACGCCCTTATCTATCTGGTTTTATTTCATCTAGTCATTATTGCATCCAGCAATTACCTAGTTCAGCTACCATTTACTATCTTTGGCTTACATACCACCTGGGGTGCATTCACCTTCCCATTTATTTTCCTTGCGACGGATTTAACCGTACGTATTTTCGGTGCTCAGTTGGCGCGTAAGATCATTTTCTTAGTAATGTTGCCTGCTTTGGCTGTCTCTTACTTCTTATCGGTGGTGTTCTTCGAGGGGCAGTTCCAAGGTTTTGGTCACTTAGGGGAATTTAACTTATTCGTTGCTCGTATCGCGATTGCTAGCTTCATGGCGTATCTACTTGGTCAGATTATGGATGTGCACGTGTTCAACCGCCTACGCCAAATGAAACAGTGGTGGGTGGCCCCAACATGTTCAACGCTTTTTGGTAATGCACTGGATACCATCGCCTTCTTCGCGATTGCGTTCTACCAAAGTCCAGATCCATTTATGGCGGAGCATTGGACGGAAATCGCGCTGGTGGACTACGGCTTTAAGTTAGTGATTAGTCTTGGTCTGTTTGTGCCTATGTACGGCGTACTACTGAATTACTTAATTAAGAAGCTAACGGCAGTGAACCCTAACTTTAAAGTTACGACGACGGCATAGTTTTCATCAGTTAATAGCAACAAAGCCGCTTTTGATAGCGGCTTTGTTGTTTCTAAAGCAAATGTACAGCGAAATGAGTATTTAGATCATCGGTGTCTCAAAACTCTATGAGTTGTACATAGGATAATAACGGGTATTAAAAAGGCTCCAGAAGGAGCCTTTGTCATGGGATAACAACCATTAATCAGAGGTAATCGTTAATGGCCAACCGATATCAGTTTGACGGTTGGATTCGATTTCTAGCTCAGCGGCGGTCAACGGGTTGGCCGCTAGCCACTGTGCATCAATGTTTAATGTTAGGTTGTCACCTTCAGCCGTTAATACGACGTTTGGCTCTAAGTTTTGGTTGCGACGGTGAGTCAACAACACCGCTAAGCGCAACAACCGCAGTACGCGCTTGGCACTTGAGCCTGATAACGCGTGTTGCTCAGGCAGTGAGGTGAGTTGTTCTCGATAACGACGGGCAATCTCACCAATAAAGAACTTCTGCGCGCGAGTGTAGCCAGGTAAATCCAAATTCTGGAGTAGGTAAGCACTGTGCTCACCGCCTTTTTTGAAATCG
Organism: Vibrio sp. RM-41-2B; assembly: GCF_024744415.1. NCBI lineage: Bacteria > Pseudomonadati > Pseudomonadota > Gammaproteobacteria > Vibrionales > Vibrionaceae > Vibrio > Vibrio sp. RM-41-2B. The sequence goes on from NZ_JAMQWD010000036.1 coordinate 27,734, forward strand.
ATCGTTAAGCCGATTTCATGCAGCTTTGCGGCGGTTTCAAGCAATATCTTGCCTTGAGGTTCCGTAATCCACTCATCGCCGCCGGCTTGCTCCAACAGTTTGCTTGCCAGTGTCGCAACTTGTTCACCATATTGGTGATCGAGCTGATAACGATTTTGTACGCTGGCAATTGTGCGAGCACGGATGTCTTCTTGACGTAGCTCTTCAACCATCTCGTAGACTAAGCCTTCACGTAGTGCGCCGCCCGCGAGTGTCATCGCGTCGATTTCCAGTAATTCAAAAACGGCAATCAAAATAGATAGGCCGCTAGGGAACACTAACGCACGTTCAAGAGTTAAGCCTTCAATGTCGAGCTCTTCTAAATGATCGGCTAACATGGCTTGCTTCTGCAGGCGTTTCAATTTGGAGTGAGTGATTACTTCGTCCATACCTTGCGCTAGCATTATCTCTTGCAATGCCTGAACGGTGCCTGATGCGCCAACGCACACATCCCAACCGATTTCAGTATAGCGCTCTAGAATTGGCTGGATTGTCTGCTTCGCGCCTTCAATTGCTGCGTCAAAGTTACGCGCATTCAACTGGCGATCTTTAAAGAAGTTTTCCAGCCAAGTCACACAACCCATTTTTAAACTGGTCAGTGCTTTGGCTTCGAAACCTTCACCGATGATGAGCTCGGTACTTGCGCCACCAATATCGACCACAAGACGGCGACCGCTGCCTCCAGAAGTGTGTGCGACACCTTTATAGATAGTGGCCGCTTCTTCTTCACCGGAGATAACGTCGATTTGTTGACCAAGAATCTGGTTCGCTTTCTCCAGAAACACATCTACATTCGTGGCGGTACGTAAAGTGGCGGTGCCTACAATACGAATGTTTTGTTTAGGAATATCCTGCAAGCGTTCCGCAAATAGACTTAAGCAGTCCCATCCTCGCTGCATAGCTTCCATACTAAGAGAATTATGTTCATCTAGGCCCGCTGCTAGACGAACCTTGCGCTTAATTTTAGCCATTGTTTGAACGCTGCCATCGATATGACGCACAACGAGCATGTGAAAACTGTTCGACCCGAGGTCGATGGCGGCGTATAGCGGCGATGATCCTGCTTGACTCATAAACGAACTCAGTTTCCTTTTACGATTGTTTTGGTGCCGATTGACGCGGTTGGCGCGGACGACGTCCTTGCGGCTTGCGGTTACCTGAACCTGAACGAGTACCACCAGTATTCGTACGACGCTGTTGGTTGCGTGGCGCACGCATACGAATTGGTGCTGGCAGATCTTGGATCAGCGCTGACGAATCGTATTCTGAAACTGGGATAGTGTGCTCAATGTATTCTTCGATTGCAGGCAGGTTAATTGCGTACTCTTCACAAGCAAAACTGATCGAGTGGCCGCTTGCACCAGCACGACCGGTACGGCCAATACGGTGAACGTAATCTTCACAGTCGTCAGGAAGGTCATAGTTGAAAACGTGCGTCACTTGAGGAATGTGCAGACCACGCGCAGCAACGTCAGTTGCAACAAGAATGTCGACATCGCCTTTGGTGAATTGCTCAAGAATCTTTTCACGTTTCTTCTGCGGTACATCACCAGTAAGAAGACCGACACGGTGTCCATCGGCAGCCAAGTGCCCCCAAACCGATTCACACTTGTGTTTCGTGTTCGCAAAAATGATGGCGCGATCTGGCCATTCTTCTTCAATCAAAGTTTGAAGGAGGGCCATTTTATCTTCGTTAGAAGGGTAGAAAAGTTCTTCCTGAATGCGGTGACCAGTTTTCTGTTCTGGCTCTACCACAACATGCTCAGGAGTGTTCATGTGCTCAAATGCCAGTTCTTGAACACGGTAAGAAAGCGTCGCTGAGAACAGCATGTTCAAACGCTCTTTTGGTTCAGGCATACGACGGAACAAGAAGCGAATGTCTTTAATAAAGCCAAGATCGAACATGCGGTCGGCTTCATCCAGAACAACGGCTTGAATGTTGTTAAGGTTGAATACGCGCTGTTTGTAGAAATCGATGATACGACCTGTCGTACCAATCAGAATATCGACACCATCTTGCAGCTTATTCAATTGCTTATCGTAGCTTTCACCACCGTAAGCCAAAGCGGTTTTTAGACCAGTGCTCTCAGTTAATGCTTCTGCATCATTGTAAATCTGAATAGCAAGCTCACGTGTTGGCGCCATAATGATGGCGCGTGGCTGCGTAGGTTTACGACCTTCATGCTCCGGTGTCGTCAGAAGGTGGTTGAATGTAGCAGTAAGAAACGCGAGCGTTTTACCAGTACCCGTTTGGGCCTGGCCTGCGATGTCTTGGCCGGTGAGCAGGACCGGCAACGCCAAGGCTTGGATAGGGGTACAAAATTCGAACCCTTTTTTGTCCAATCCTTCAATAACTTGGGGCTTTAAGCCCAAATCGGCGAACTTTTGCTCTGTGATATGCGTCTTTTTCATGGCTATAGAATATCAGCTAAAGCTTGCAATACGAAAGTAAATACATTCCAATAGGGCATCTAATTACTGGTTATCATCCAACCAGTTTCGAAAAACACATTGGAGTGGAAGATGAGTGATAAGATTTTGCAGCTAACTGATGACGGTTTTGAAAACGATGTAATCAACGCTGCAGGCCCGGTTCTAGTGGATTTCTGGGCAGAATGGTGTGGTCCTTGTAAAATGATCGCTCCTATTCTGGACGAAATCGCAGACGAGTACGAAGGCAAACTCACTATCGGTAAACTAAACATCGACCATAACGCAGGTACACCACCTAAGTTTGGTATTCGCGGCATTCCAACGCTACTGCTATTCAAAGACGGCAACGTAGCGGCAACGAAAGTTGGTGCTCTGTCTAAAACTCAACTAAAAGAGTTTTTGGACGCAAACTTATAATCACCAAGTGATTACAGATAAAACCGTGCAAAGTAACAACGCACGGTTTTGTTTTTCTAACTCTGGACTAGAATACTAATTAGTGCTAACTTATCGCGCGTTAATTGAACAAATTTCTCTTCTTGGTCGATCCTGAGACCAAATCCATCTTAACTAGAAAACAGATCTTATTTTGACTAAACAAGAATCCACCACCATGAACCTTACCGAACTGAAGAACAGACCTGTGTCTGACCTTGTAAAACTGGGCGAAAGCTTAGGATTAGAGAACCTAGCTCGCTTAAGAAAACAAGACATCATCTTCGCGATTTTAAAAGCGCACGCTAAAGGCGGCGAAGACATCTTTGGCGATGGGGTTCTGGAAATTCTGCAAGACGGCTTTGGTTTCCTACGCAGTGCAGATAGTTCATACCTTGCGGGTCCGGACGATATCTACGTATCACCAAGTCAGATTCGTCGCTTTAACCTACGTACTGGTGACTCTATCGCTGGTAAAATTCGTCCACCAAAAGACGGTGAACGCTACTTTGCCCTTCTAAAAGTCAATACCGTTAACGACGACAAACCAGACAACGCTCGTAACAAGATCCTATTTGAAAACCTTACCCCTCTACATGCAAATGAACGCATGGTAATGGAGCGTGGTAACGGTTCTACAGAAGACATCACAGCACGTGTTTTAGATTTGGCATCGCCTATCGGTAAAGGTCAACGTGGTCTGATTGTTGCTCCGCCAAAAGCGGGTAAGACAATGCTTCTGCAAAATATTGCTCAAAGCATCGCATACAACCACCCAGAGTGTGAGTTGATGGTACTTCTTATCGACGAACGTCCAGAAGAAGTAACAGAGATGCAGCGTCTAGTTAAAGGTGAAGTAGTCGCGTCGACTTTCGATGAGCCAGCATCTCGTCACGTACAAGTAGCGGAAATGGTAATCGAGAAAGCAAAACGTCTTGTTGAACACAAGAAAGACGTGGTTATCCTGCTTGACTCTATCACTCGTCTCGCTCGTGCTTACAACACCGTAGTACCTTCATCAGGTAAAGTACTGACAGGTGGTGTGGATGCAAACGCACTACACCGTCCTAAGCGTTTCTTTGGTGCAGCACGTAATGTTGAAGAGGGCGGTAGCCTAACGATCATCGCAACAGCACTAGTAGATACTGGTTCTAAGATGGATGAAGTTATCTACGAAGAGTTCAAGGGTACAGGTAACATGGAACTGCACTTGAACCGTAAGATTGCTGAGAAGCGTGTATTCCCTGCAATTGACTTCAACCGTTCAGGTACACGTCGTGAAGAGCTACTGACGAAGACTGATGAACTACAGAAAATGTGGATTCTGCGTAAGATCGTTCACCCAATGGGCGAAATCGACGCAATGGAGTTCCTCATTGATAAGCTAGCGATGACGAAGACCAACGATGAGTTCTTCGATGCGATGCGTCGTCAGTAATAGCTGAGTCCTTATTCTAAAAAAGCCACCGTTAACGGTGGCTTTTTTGTTGCTTTCTCCCGATGGAAGCATCAGAATGAGGAAAATGTTATCGGGAGGTTAACATGCAACAAGGAATGTTGTCGTCATTACTCCTGAGCTTGTCACTTATCACACTACCCGCGACGTTATCTGCCAAGGAAATGCAGGAGTCTGTAGTAGAACAGTGGCTTCAGGATACTCAAATACAGGCTAAAGTCTCTGAACTGCTTGATTACGTTGTCAGGGATGAGGTCGACTCGCTTAAATTTGCCCTTGATCGACTAGCTTTACCTCAACAAGAGGTCGTGCGTTTTCGATTATTGGAAAAGCTTGAGAAGCAAGATGTCATTCTCACGCCTAGAATGGCTCTGTTTGTTGAGTCTCAGATCCGTATGACTCCTACTTATCAGGTTCTAGAGCGAGGGGACGGGTATGAGTTTAGTGTGCCTGCCTTTAACTTTCCTGCCATTGCGAGCCGCTTGATTAAGCGTTGGAAGCAAGACCAAAGTACTTTGGACTTTGTACTACAAGCTGAGCGGAAAGAGCTCGACTTAAAGCAATGGCTTACAGGGCAATCTCAACAAGCTCAAGCGCGTGAAGCACTTTTGATTCGAGAGTTAGACAGCTTATCACCGCATGCGCTTGCCGCATTAACCACTCAGTTAACCAAAGCGAATGTGACCAGTTGGCTACCATCGACAGCCGTGATCGTGAGATTAGCGCAAGTCAGTCAAGATGAGGAAGTGTACAACTTACTCTGGCGGATGAGAGCGGATTACAACAGCCAGTCCGAACTCGAGCGTTTAGCTACGGTTGGGGACGTTTTTTCAATTCAGCAATTGATGAACTCCACCGTTAATCCGTCACTCAAACCAGAAGCTATTAGTCTACTTACAAAATCCAACCCTTTATCTCCGCAAGTGAAACAGTTTCTAGTGAGCAAAATGGCACTATCGGAAGAAGCTACCATGGTCGCTCGAGAGCTGGCGCAGCAAGGGCATCAAACCTGGTTGGAAGAGTTAGTCTCTAACAACCATCAAGTGAAGACCCGGCAGATAGAGCAAGTATTAAAGTAATCTGGCTCACATACCCACACAAAATAGGAGGATCTTAGCGTCCTCCTATTTGTTATACTGCGGACAGTTTAATCAGCCAGTCATGAAGGCCTATGAGTTTTAAGGATTTACGCGAATTTATCGACCACCTAGAACAGAAAGGTCGACTTAAACGCATTGCTCACCCAGTCGATCCCGCTTACGAAATGACAGAAATCAGTGACCGCACCTTGCGTGCTGGTGGACCTGCGCTGTTGTTTGAGAACCCAATTGGCTACGACGTACCTGTTTTGACCAACCTATTTGGTACACCAGAGCGTGTCGCGATTGGTATGGGACGTGAAGATGTTAAAGAATTAAGAGAAGTCGGTAAGCTGCTGGCTTATTTGAAAGAACCTGAGCCACCAAAAGGCTTCAAAGACGCATTGGAAAAATTGCCAGTGTTCAAGCAAGTATTGAACATGCCAGCCAAGCGCTTAAGAAAAGCATCGTGCCAAGAGATAGTGTGGCAAGGTGATGAAGTCGACTTGGACAAAATCCCGGTAATGAGTTGCTGGGCGGAAGACGTTGCACCACTGCTTACGTGGGGCTTAACCGTGACCAAAGGTCCAAACAAGAAACGTCAGAACCTAGGCATTTATCGTCAGCAGAAAATTGCCAAGAACAAAATAATCATGCGTTGGTTAGCTCACCGTGGTGGTGCGCTTGACCTGCGCGATTGGATGGAAACCAATCCAGGTAAACCTTTCCCAGTTTCGGTCGCGTTTGGTGCAGACCCAGCAACCATTCTTGGCGCAGTAACGCCAGTGCCAGATACGCTATCGGAATACGCGTTTGCAGGTTTGCTGCGTGGCAGCAAAACGGAAGTCGTTAAGTCAGTCAGCAATGATTTGGAAGTGCCAGCAAGCGCGGAAATCGTCATGGAAGGCTATATCGACCCAAACGAGTTTGCTGATGAAGGCCCATATGGTGATCACACTGGTTACTATAATGAAAAAGAAAAGCACCACGTGTTTACCATTACGCACATTACCATGCGTAAAGACCCAATCTACCACAGTACCTACACAGGCCGTCCGCCAGATGAGCCAGCTGTATTGGGTGTGGCATTAAACGAAGTCTTTGTGCCGATTCTGCAAAAGCAGTTCCCAGAAATTGAAGACTTCTATCTACCGCCTGAAGGTTGTTCGTACCGAATGGCAGTCGTCACCATGAAGAAGCAGTACCCAGGACATGCCAAGCGCGTAATGATGGGTGTGTGGTCTTTCTTACGTCAATTCATGTACACCAAGTTTGTTATTGTGTGCGATGAATCGGTAAACGCGCGAGATTGGAATGATGTCGTTAAAGCCATGTCAGAGCATATGGACCCTGTACGTGATACCTTGATGATAGATAACACGCCAATCGACTCGCTCGACTTTGCTTCACCAGTGGTTGGGCTTGGCTCCAAAATGGGCTTGGATGCGACCATTAAATGGGATGCTGAGCTGGCGACGCGAACCGAGGTCACTGAGCGAGACAGCAAAGCGATTACCGAAGCAGAACTGAATGAGTTGAAACAGCAACGCCCTGAGATTGTTGACGTCTATCTTCCAGTTACAGCAAACAACCAATTTGCTGTCGTAACTATGAAGAAAGACCAAGCTGGTCAATCCCAAGAATTGATGGAATATCTATGGGGCTTCTTTGCTCAGTACACGGATAACAAATTCATCATTTTGTGCGACGATGACGTTAATGCACGAGATTGGAATGACATCATTTGGGCGGTGACAACTCGAATGGACCCAGATAGAGACACGATTCAAGTGCTTGGTAAGACTGAGAGTTCATCCAAATTAGGACTGGATGCGACCAACAAGTTCGAATCTGAAGTCACGCGCGAGTGGGGTACGCCTATCAAAAAAGATCCTAAACTTGTGGCTAAAGTCGATGAGATTTGGGACCAGTTAGGTATTCTATGAGTCATCAAGTCCACCTTCTACCAATGGACGTTACGTTTCCAGTAAAAGAAGGGGAGACGGTGCTGGAAGCTGCGCTCAACAACAATATTTGCTTCCCACACCGTTGCCAAGTTGGCGCTTGCGCCATGTGCATGTGTAAAAAGCTAACGGGCGAGGTGAGCTATCACCTCGAACCTATGCTAACCGAAAAAGAGCAACAGCAAGGTTGGATATTCCCTTGCCAAGCCTATACAGAAAGTAATTTAGTGCTTACTTTTGACGAGTAAGCGAGAGGAACACCATGACCATCCAATGTAAAGTAAAGTCTATTCAGCCGTTAGCTTGTAATACTTACCAAATCCTTCTTCATCCAGAATCACCAGTGCCTTTTAAAGCGGGTCAGTACCTAATGGTGGTGATGGGTGAAAAAGACAAACGTCCTTTCTCTATCGCGAGCAGCCCTTGCCGTCATGAAGGTGAACTTGAACTGCATATCGGTGCGGCGGAACACAACGCTTACGCTCAAGAAGTTGTCGAAGCAATGCAAGCGGCGCTTGAAACTGATGGTCAGATTGAAATTGATGCCCCGCATGGTGACGCTTGGGTTCAAGAAGAAAGTGAACGTCCACTATTATTAATTGCTGGTGGTACAGGTTTTAGTTACGTGCGCTCGATTCTGGATCACTGCGTCGCGCAGAATAAAACCAACCCTATCTATCTATATTGGGGTGCGCGCGATAACTGCCAACTTTATGCAAAAGAAGAACTGATCGAGATCGCCGATAAGTTTACTAACGTTCACTTTGTTCCAGTTGTAGAAGAAGCACCTGCTGATTGGCAAGGTAAGGTTGGTAACGTGCTACAAGCGGTGAGTGAAGATTTCGAAAGCTTAGAAAACTACGATATCTATATTGCAGGTCGATTCGAAATGGCTGGCGCAGCACGTGAACAGTTCACTCAGAACAAGAAAGCGAAGAGCGAACGTATGTTCGCAGACGCGTACGCATTCATTTAAATATGGCTTGTGAGGCAGAAAAAGAGGGTTTTTTACCCTCTTTTTTGCTTTTTTGATGAAATAGTCATCGAACAGTCGGTTTTTCCCATTTTTTTCCAAAAAAGGGTTGCGAACGGATCTGAGTTCCCTATAATGCGCATCCACCGACACGGCAGAGGCGATAAGGCTTCAGCAGGGTCGGAGAGGTAAAAAGCTTCTGCGAAAATAAAATTGAAAAAGTGTTTGACACTGCCAATTAAATCGCTAGAATGCACCTCCGCTTTGAGAGAAAAACTTCTCGTAAAGCAAGCTCTTTAACAATATAGACCTATCAATCTGTGTGGGCACTCGTTGATGATAATCCAATTA
>NZ_JAMQWD010000037.1:0-53877 GCF_024744415.1 Vibrio sp. RM-41-2B
GGTCATTAGTTAGCCAAAAGCGTGATATTTGCATATTTCTTCGTCACATTTGAGACATATCACAGCAATTGGTTGGAAAAACACCAACCATATACGTAAGATTCATGTGTCTATTCTGTTAATGGACAATCGATCTCTTTATCACTATGTGTAGTAATTAAAATGACGTCTAAAAAAAATCTGATTTTATGTGCTGGGCTGGCCGTCGTTGGGGGAATCGTCTTCTCTCAAGTCACCATCCCACCAGCCTTGAGTTTTCTCATTGGTGTTATCGCTACTGCTTTTTTATTTTCATTTTCTAGCCAGACACCTTCTATTCAATCAACAGACTCGGATCCATCAACTAAAACTCTGTATGTCGGCAACCTTCCTTATAAGGCCAATGAGAGTCACGTTCGCGATTTGTTTGCTGAATATGGACAGGTCTATGCAGTACGCTTAATGAAAGATAAGCGCACTGGAAAAAGAAGAGGGTTTGGTTTTGTCGTGATGGCTGCGGCAGATGCCAAGCCAGCTATCGATAAACTTAATGAAAAGGAATATATGGAGAGAACGCTAAAAGTGAGAATTGCGAACGATCCTAAACACCCGGATGGTGGTAAACCAGAACAGGATTAAAACCTAGCTCCTTTAAACAAATGTTCAGTGCATCTTCCTGCCAAGGAGTTGCACTGGCATAAATCGACTTACTTCCCTCTTCCGTATCCTCAATTTCATCACTTAATAGTAATGCTTTTACTCGACGTGCAATGGCTGCACCCGAATCAATTAAAGTAACGTCCTCACCCAAAGCTTGATGAATTTCCTCTTTGATTAAAGGGAAGTGAGTACAACCGAGCACCGCAACGTCTACTTTATCGCGAAGCGGAAGCAGGATTTTTGTCAGTTCGTCTAGAGAAACGCTGTTGCCTCGCAACTTCTCTTCGGCCATATCCACCAAGCGAGTTGATCCCACCAGCTCAACTGGTTTGCCTTGCGCAAAGTCTCGTATTAGCTCTTGAGTATATTGACGTGTTACTGTCGCCGGAGTGGCGATCAGCCCCACCCCTTTTGATGCCAAAAGCGATGCGGGTTTAATCGCAGGGACAACACCAACAACGGGAATCGATAGATTTTCACGTAAGGAAGGAAGCACTATGGTGCTTGCCGTATTACAAGCAATGACAACAATGTCGACTTGGTGTTCTTCGACTAATGAAGAGACCAGTTGGTTAACTCGTGAAATGAGTACCGCCTGATCGAGTTCACCATAAGGGTAAGCCTGATTATCGAATAAGTATAAGTAGTCAAGATGCGGCAATAGGCGATGTATCTCTTGGAATACAGAAAGACCACCAACACCGGAGTCAAAAACTAGGACTTTTTTCTTACTTGCTACTCGCACGAGCCTTACCTAAAGAACAGAAACGTTGCGATCATACTGCTTAGATTTGTTTTGGCAATGCTTTAGCATGGTATCTTTGATGGCTGAATCTATCTCCAGATTCTACATCTCGCTTCGTCAGCTCGATATGCCCTTGAAAAGACGGCGAAGACGTGACCAGTGTGTGAAATTCACCATTTTCCCCACAGGGATCAATTTGACTTGGTAATGACTCTATTAGGACTTTGTCATACCAGCGACCACACCACTCTGGAGGGAGAACACTTCCGTCGATGGTGATCAACATCGTTTGAATACCACGCTCTATGATTTCCATCGCTAGTTTGTCGCTGCTCTCCCCTAATAGCGGAAAGACGCACTCCCAGCCAGCAGGTTCAATATAGCTGCGTCGGTACTCGGCAATGCCATTGCAAAACATATCGCCAAATGCGACAGCTTCTATATTCAGACCACTACTTTGTAATGCATTAACGATGGTCGATTGATAAATGTCGTTACTCGGAAAAACTTCAGGCAGTTCGATAGTAATGAGCGGAAGCGCAAGTAAGTCGGCTTGCATTTTTACAACCTCAAGCGGAGTTGCTTGGAAAGGGACTTCTTTCCCTACGTAAGTCGTGTACAAACCGACAACTTGATAATTTGGATTCTCGTTAAGGCGCTCAAGCGTTAATGTCGAATCTTTGCCACTGGACCAACTGATCACCACTTGCTTAGGTTTCGTCATTCGATTTTCCATCACAAAAATATTAAAAACCGCCCGAAGGCGGTTTGTGTTCATTCACGATTAGAATTCGTAGCCAACGTTTAGATAGTACGCTCGCTCCGCAGCAGGGTAACCTTTTGCCATCTCATACTCTTCATCAAATAGATTATCGATACGAGCGCTAATAGAGGTCGACTCACTCGGATAGTAAGTCACAGCCGTATCAACCAACGAGTAAGAAGAAAGCGTGATATCTTGTGAAGGCCAAGTGCTGTAATCCACATCTGGACGCTTACCGACGTACTGATAGCTAACCGACCAGTCCACTTTATCGAAGCTCACTAAAGCGTTCCACTTATACATTTCTTTAGCGCGGCGCTGCAACTGATGCCCTTTATCGTCTTCAGCATCTTTGTAATCCGCACTCAACTGGTGCTGCACAATCCCTGTATCAAACTCAGCAACAAGCTCCACACCTTGGATATGTGTTTCACCATCGACATTCAAATATTTGTATGTGGTTGGATGGTAATCGATAAGATTCGTGATTTTATAGTCATAACCCGTAACGGACCAAAAAACGCCTTGGACATCACCGCTGAATGCTAGCTCCCAAGCATCTGACTCTTCCGGCTTCAGATCTTTCTCACCGTATGTTGGGTCATACTGTTGATATAGGTTTGGAGCCTTAAACGCAGTACCAAAAGAAGCTTTAACCCCAAACTCTGGCACAAACTGGTAACCAGCCGCTAAGCTGTAAGTGAACTCACTACCGTATTCTTCGTTATCATCCAAGCGAGCACTGCCCTCAAGCATTGCTTTATCAATACTAGTGGTTGCCATACCAAACAGAGCGCCATTGGTACGATCAAACGTTTTATTCGCACTCTTGTCTTTGTAAGATTCGTTGCGCCAATCAATACCACCAGCAAACGTCGTATTGTTGTTTAACAAGTAACTGTTGGTCCACTGGACATTTTGCTGTTCAAGTTCATCTTCAGTACCTGAGTGTTTGCCTTTTGCTTGCTCATAGTTCCAAGACTTCTGTTTCTGTGCCGTTACTTGTAGTTCTGACATCACGTTACCAGACTGATACTTACCGCCCAGAGTGGCAGAAAGGTCGTCTTTTTCTGCTTCGTAATAACCGCGACTGCCGTAGCTGCTGTCATATTGATAAACATTTTCGTAAGCACGTAGGTTACCAAATACAGACCACTGGTCATTGAAGTTATGCACGTAACCTAGCAGACCATTCTTTGTATCAAAGCCATGGCGATCGCCGTCATTAACTCCCGGTACAGGACGAACGTTATAGCCATCATCACTTTCACTACCAAGCGCGATATTCAGTTGGCCGCTCTCTGTGACTTTAATGCCAGATGCCACACTCAATTCTTGGTAATCTAAGCTACCTAAACCAGCGCTTAACTTCGTTCCTTCTTCGTCAGCACGCGCAATGGTGATGATATTGATCACGCCACCAATCGCTTCTGAACCATAAAGTGACGCACGCGCACCACGCACGTACTCAATCCGTTGAACGTAAGTAAGTGGGATTTGGTTAAAGTCCACAGCGCCCTTCGCTGCACGCGCAAAACGTACGCCATCAACCAGTACTAGAACTTGGTCGGAACTGGTACCACGAACAAATAAAGACGCTAACTGACCACGACCACCATTTTGTGAAACTTGAATCCCCGTAAGACGGCGCAACACATCTGGTAGGGTTTTCGCTTGAATGCGATCAATGTCTTGTCGAGTAACCACTTCGACATCTGCCAACGTACGGCTTTCGGCTTGCTCAAAACGGTTTGCAGTAACAACGATGGTTTCGTCAGTGGAGGTTTCTTGGGCCTGTAGATAAGAGACAGGTGAAAGCAGCGATGCCAAAGTGATCGCCAGTGCGGATTTTCTCATTGTATTGTCCTAAATCGCGTAATTCCTTCCGAGCCCTGTCATCATGACAGTCCAGTGCTGTGGCTCAGTTGTTGGCAGGTATTCGGACTCAAGAGCACGGGTGTACCGCCTACTTGCTCGACTTCCCACATAAACTAATGCAGTGTCTGATGAGCGTTCGTTCTCTTTTACCGCTGCGCGTCAGTTCTGGATTCACACCAGATTCCCATTTCAGCCATCTAGATTGCTAGATAACACCAACTTGAGGCAAATATTATTCAGCTATTGATTATTTGTCCAGCCAATATTGCCCTTATAAGTTGTAACGTTTTGATTGATTTTGCTTTCTACTCTGTCTGTACGCACTATCTTTAAATCAATTCCAGTACAAAACTGGACATCCTATTGAGATTGAATAAAATCTGCGCTCTTAAATTGAATGCACCATAAAAGGTAAGATCATGGCTACTCTTGATGTAAACCCACAACGCTACCAAGAACAACTGGCTGAAAAAGTCGAACGTCTCACGGATATGTTCGCGCCATACAACATGCCAGAACTGGAAGTGTTTGAATCACCAGAGCAGCATTACCGCATGCGTGCTGAGTTCCGTGTTTGGCATGAAGGCGAAGATCTTTACTACATCATGTTCAACCAAGAAACTCGTGAGAAATACCGTGTTGACCAATTTCCTGCAGCAAGCCGTCTGATCAACGACCTGATGCCGCTATTGGTTGAAGCGATGAAAGACAACGACTCGCTACGTCGTAAACTGTTCCAGGTGGATTTCCTATCGACGCTAAGTGGTGAGATTCTGGTTTCACTCCTTTACCATCGCCAACTTGATGAAGAGTGGATTGAAAACGCAAAAGCCCTTAAACAGCGCTTAAATGATGAAGGCTTCAATCTAAACATCATTGGTCGTGCTCGTAAGATGAAGATTGTCCTAGACCGCGACTACGTGATCGAGAAACTCGATGTAAATGGTCAGAGCTACATCTACCAACAAGTAGAGAACAGCTTCACTCAGCCGAACGGCAAAGTCGCAGAGAAGATGCTGGAATGGGCGGTCGACTGCACCCAAGAAAGCACTGGCGACCTACTAGAACTTTACTGTGGTAACGGTAACTTCTCGCTGGCCTTGGCACAGAATTTCGACCGCGTCCTGGCAACTGAGCTAGCAAAACCATCGGTTGTATCTGCACAGTACAACATCGCCGCCAATAAGATTGATAACGTACAAATCCTACGTCTATCAGCAGAAGAGTTTACTCAAGCAATCGAAGGTAAACGTGAATTCCGTCGTCTACAAGATGCAGGCGTGGATCTGAAGAGCTACAACTGCAATACGATTTTTGTCGATCCACCACGTGCTGGGATGGATGTCGATACTTGTAAAATGGTGCAAGGTTACGAGCGCATCATGTACATCTCTTGTAACCCTGAGACTCTAAAAGAGAACTTGGACATTCTATGCGAAACACACAACGTGACGCGTTTTGCTCTGTTTGACCAATTCCCTTACACCCACCATATGGAAGCGGGCGTGCTATTGGAACGCAAAGCGTAACCCACCGCGTCAAATACAAAAAAAGCGAGCTCAATGGCTCGCTTTTTTAATTTGATTCGTTTTGCTTATTCCGCAGAAGTCTTCTTGCTGACAAAACCTAACTTCTTACCAATCCATGCGAGTAAGATCATTGAAACCATGATCGCAAAGAAGTTTGAGCCTGCTTCTGGGTATTGCGCTTTAATAAACGCAGAGTGACCAAACGCACCTACGAAGAAACACGCCAAGCCAACTAATGGGATATCTTCTGATACCGGATTATTTAGGTACTCTTGGTAAAGAGCTTGTACAGCCAGTACGAGTGCAATCAATGGGAAGATTGAAAACGATACTTCACTCATGGTCAACCATGACAACAAAGCATCACCACACATACCTGCAACCAGTGCCAAAATCAGCGTTTTCTTTTCAGATTTATTTCCATTCGACATTATTCTATCCCGCCTTTTAATCGGTTACGTTCACGTTCTTTGCGATACCAATAGGCCCCTTTGGCTATCATTCGCAATTGCATGATCAATCGCTCGGCGAGTTCATCGCGCTCACGTCGATCTAAATCTAAAGCTTCAGCCCCCGAACTGAAAACCAAAGTCACAGACGCTTCTGCTTGAGTATACGCCTCTTCTCTGGTCACGCCGGTGCTCATTAAATACTCGGTTAATTCTGCCGCAAAATGCTGGATTTCTCGAGCAACAGCGGTACGAAATTCAGCAGAAGTGCCGGAGCGCTCACGCAACAACAAACGAAAAACGTTCGGACTACTTTCAATGAATTCCATAAAGGTTTCGACCGAGGTACGAATTACGCTACCTTCTTTCACAATACGTTGACGCGCCTGACGCATCAGTTGACGTAGTAGCAAACCGCCTTCATCAACCATGGTTAAGCCTAGCTCATCCATATCTTTGAAGTGACGGTAAAAAGAAGTCGGTGCAATCCCTGCCTCTCGGGCGACTTCTCGCAAGCTAAGGCTGGAAAAGCTGCGATCCGCACTTAATTGACTAAATGCCGCATCGATCAATGATCGACGTGTCTTCTCTTTTTGCTGTGCGCGGATTCCCATCGATTTCATTCTTAACTTGCTCTTTTTCTGTAGGGTACAAGAGCCTCAATATAACGCAATTTGCTCCTACGGAGAAAGATATGTTGCTTCGCTCGCTCTGAGCGCCGAGAACGTTACTATTGGCATGCATCTAATTGCAATGTTCTCGATGCAATTTATAGACATACAACATACCAAATCATCCTTTTGGTCGATTCTGCGTGATCACTTCCACTCTCTAACAGGCATGACGTGTACCAATAGAGTAAATGAGTTAAAATCGCGCTAAAGCAATGTTAAGCAAATATAACAAGGAAGGCATCATGGCGCATGTTAATCACTATGACGTGATCGTAATCGGTAGTGGCCCTGGCGGAGAAGGGGCTGCAATGGGATTAACCAAAGCGGGACTGAATGTTGCCATTGTCGAGAAAGAAAGCAGTGTCGGCGGCGGTTGTACTCACTGGGGTACTATTCCATCAAAAGCACTGCGTCATGCCGTTAGCCGCATCATTGAATTTAATAGCAACCCGCTATTTTGTCGAAACAACACCAGCGTTCATGCAACATTTTCTGACATTTTAGGTCATGCTAAATCGGTCATTGATAAGCAAACTCGACTTCGTCAGGGCTTTTATGACCGTAACTCATGCACACTTTTGTTCGGAACCGCGCGATTTATCGATAACTACTCAATTGCAGTAATGCAAAGCGACGGCACAGAAGAAATCTATTCAGCGGATAAGTTTGTCATCGCGACGGGTTCTCGTCCGTATCAGCCTAACGACGTTGATTTCTTGCATGAGCGCATCTACGACAGTGATTCCATTTTGAGCCTGAAACACGACCCTCGCCATATCATCATTTACGGTGCGGGCGTTATCGGTTGTGAGTACGCTTCTATCTTCCGCGGTCTTGGAGTGAAAACCGACCTTATCAATACCCGCGACCGCTTGTTGGAGTTTTTGGATAACGAAGTGTCAGATGCGCTGTCTTACCACTTCTGGAACAGCGGTGTGGTAATTCGTAATGATGAGACCTATGAAAAAATCGAAGGCACAGAAGATGGCGTGATTATTCACCTACAATCTGGCAAGAAGATGAAGGCGGACTGCTTGTTGTATGCGAATGGTCGAACAGGTAACACCGATAAGTTGAATTTGGGTGCTGTGGGTCTGGAAGCGGACTCTCGCGGACAACTAAAAGTAAACCGTAACTACCAAACCGATATTGAGCACATTTACGCTGTAGGCGATGTCATCGGTTACCCTAGCCTTGCAAGCGCCGCTTATGACCAAGGGCGATTTGTCGCACAAGCCATTACGAAAGGTCAGGCAGAAAACTATCTGATTGATGATATTCCAACGGGTATCTACACCATCCCAGAGATTAGCTCTGTGGGTAAAACCGAGCAAGAGCTAACAGCTGCGAAAATACCGTATGAAGTAGGACGCTCTTCGTTCAAGCATCTAGCTCGTGCACAGATCGCAGGGAAAGACATCGGTAGCTTGAAGATATTGTTCCATCGTGAAACCAAAGAAATCTTAGGGATTCACTGTTTTGGCGAACGTGCCGCGGAAATTATCCACATCGGTCAAGCCATTATGGAGCAAAAAGGCTCAGCGAATACCATCGAGTATTTCGTCAATACCACCTTCAACTATCCAACAATGGCCGAAGCGTATCGTGTCGCTGCGTTGAATGGTTTGAACCGCTTGTTCTAATCTATGCTTCTTGATAGCAGACAGAAAAACAGCAGGCTTGGACCTGCTGTTTTTATATCAACATTGTGCTAGGAAGGTATCCTTGTGCCATTGGTAGAGAAAGATAACCCCTAAACCAATACCCCGCATCAACATAAAGCTCGTCATTGCAAACCACAGCGCGTGATTTTCCCACTCGGCGAATAAGTAAAAGACAACGAAGAAACTGCTGGTCGCGACAAACATACTATTGCGCATGTCTTTGCCTTTGGTTGCACCGACAAAAATGCCATCCAATAGAAAGCACCACATCGACGCAAGTGGCATCACCACCAGCCAAGGTAGATACACAGCTGCTTGCTGTTGTACCGCCTCAATTGAAGTGATCATTGCGATCAACTGCGATCCCGCCAAACCAAAGAGCGCGGTCAGTCCTAAGCAAATAACCAAACTCCAAAAGAAAGTGCCGACAAGCGATGCACTCAATTGTTGCCTATCTTTGGCACCAATCGCCTTCCCGACCATGGCCTCCATTGCATAAGCAAAGCCGTCCATGCCATACGAGATAATCATCAGGAAGCTCATCAGAACCGCATTTGCAGCGACAACCTCATCACCAAAGCTCGCGCCTTGGAACGTCATAAAGCTAAAAGCCGCTTGCAGACACAAGGAGCGTAAGAAAATATCGCGATTCAATTTCACGAATCGCCCTAAACCGTGTTGAGTGCTGGCTAGCAACTTTTGAGGTGATGGTAATTGCCTCTCTCGCCAGGTTTTCCAGACACACATGAGACCAAAACCCATGCCTGAGTAGTCAGCAATCACCGATGCCAGCGCAGCGCCTTCTACTTTCCACTCCAAACCAATCACAAACAACAAATCGAGGGCAATATTAGTCACGTTAGTGATGATCACCATCCACATTGGTGCTTTGGAATTTTGCGTTCCGAGCAGCCACCCCAACAACACAAAGTTCATTAGCGCAGCGGGGGCACTCCACACTCGGATAGAGAAATATTGCATGCCGTAGTGCTTCACTTCAGCACTGGCGTCACTCCAACCAAAGATCAAATCAGCAATCGGGTTATGGGCAATAAGAAAGACTAACGCAAACAGTAGCGCCATGAGTGAGCCTTGCATAAACACCAAGGCAAGTTGCTTTCGGTCTTCACCGCCATAGGACTGCGCCGCCAACCCAGTAGTCGACATACGCAAAAAACCAAGCAGCCAAAACGTCACGCTAATCATGGTGCTGCCCAACGCAACACCGCCCAAATACCAAGCGTGGTCTAGATGACCAATCACCGCAGCATCGACCAAACCGAGCAATGGAACAGTAATATTCGACAGCACCATAGGTATCGCTAAAGCTAAGACTTGGCGATGAACTTTTGGGTTAGATAAAGGAGAGAAGATTGAATTTGTCACAGGCACCTCATCAGTAAGATCGACGAGTGTACCTGAGCGCTTAACGACTAGCCAATTACCACTTGATGTGAACGAGGACTGGCGTGAGGCGATGCTTCAACATTGGAATCTTATTAAGCCAACGCTGCCAAGCTTTCCAACGAGAACAGAATCGATCGAATGGCGAAAAAGCTTTCACCCACTGTGCCCATGGTAACCATTGCAATATCTGTTCTGCGGGCGCTTCAAAGCCATGTGCATAGCGATCAGAGCCAAGCTTTTGTCCCCACTTGGTTTCCGTTAAATCTCCTGCCAGCACCATACACAGTTCAGCAGAGACAAAATGTCGACCCAAGGTTTGAATAAATTTCGCGACTTGACGCTCTGTGCAATCGAGCAGTGCCATTTCACATAAAATGAGTACCGGTGCTTGCTCTGGAATGGCTAACGTCTCTAGCCACGACATTTCATCCACACTGCCACAGCGATGTTCATAACGTTCATTTTTGTGGAACAAGCGCTGACGCCATACCAAATTTTCCGTCACATCCAGCTCTATCCAATGGCAGCGTCCATTATCCAAACGATAAAAGCGGGTATCCAGCCCAGCTCCGACATTGATAATCCAAGCATCGGGATACTGCTGTAAGAAGTGACTAACCTGCTGGTCACAAAGCTGGGTCAGCGTCACGTGCAGCAATTGCTTCTGCGCAATATCACCACTCAAACAATCCGGCGCCATCTTACAGCTCAAACACGCTTTAGCAGCTATCGGATCGTACACCAAGCCATTGTCGACCATGCTTTCACGGCTACGCAATAACAGTGGTTTTAATAAATGGTTAGGAACTTGATGTTTAGACTGAGACATGGGCATTTCCTGCGCCAGAGAGAAAACATAGACATTGAAATAGATGATAATGAATATCAATTACATTATCAAGCTTATAAATTGCTCAAAACAAACAAGGTCAGGATGATAAGCAAGCTTTTAGAGGAAGTAGAACAAAGAGAAGAGAAAAGACAAAACAGCCCAGATGAACTGGGCTGCTAAAACACACTTACATCCAATCGGTATTGCGAATAATACCAACGGCTAAGCCTTCAATCGTAAGGTGCTGAGACGTTAAGTCCACTTGAATTGGGGCAAACTCTTCATTCTCAGCATGCAGTAATATGGTTGAACCTTTGCGCTCCAAACGCTTCACAGTCACATCATCATCAACACGCGCAACGACAACTTGACCATCTCTCACGTCTTGGGTCTTATGCACCGCGAGCAAATCACCATCCATAATCCCGATGTCTTTCATACTTTCGCCATTTACACGAAGTAAGAAATCCGCTTGCGGTTTGAACATCGCAGGATCGACTTGGTAATGCGCTTCTACGTGTTCCTGAGCCAATATGGGCTCACCCGCAGCAACTTGACCAATCAAAGGCAAGCCCTGTTCGTCATTAGCGGCAGAGTCATCAAGTAGGATACGAATCCCACGCGATGCACCTGGGATAATTTCAATTGCTTGCTTACGAGCAAGCGCTTTTAGGTGTTCCTCTGCGGCATTCGCAGAGCGGAAGCCAAGCTCACGCGCAATCTCTGCACGAGTTGGTGGCATTCCGGTGTCATCGATTTTACTTTTGATCAAATCGAAGACTTGTTGTTGGCGTGGCGTTAACGGCTTCATGTCTCACCTGTCTTTTTATACAGTTAACTGTGAGTATATCCAGTAAATGCTCAAATGAAAACCCAATTGGTTGTTTTTTAATTTATTTGTGGAGTGCACTTCGTTTGCTGCCCAAGTTCATTATTCATGCGTTTAAAACATCGCCTTTTCAGTTAATCAAAGTAAAGCAACAACTTAGGAGTTCGACTAATTTACAGCCAATAAAATTAAAAGGTTTGACCAGTTTCTGGTATCCTTGCTGCGCTTAAATTTTATCGCCTAGGCTTATTTCTTTTGCCGTACTCATTTCTTTTTCTATAGAAGACATGCAAAGCGGACACTGAAATAAGGTTAGGCCTGTTTGAATACCTATTGAGGCTGTGAACTTTATGTCTTCTGGACAATCATTTTCACGTTCATTACTAAAACTACCTTTATCGGTACTGGTAAAGGGCACCACAATCCCGTCGAACCCGATTGAAGATCTGAATATCGACCTCGCTAAGCCGATTGTATATGCCCTACCGTTCCGCTCGAACGTGGATTTGCTGACACTGCAAAAACAAGCCATGAGCCTTGGTCTGCCTGACCCGCTCAGTCCGCTGGAAATCAATGGCAAAACGCTGAACCGTTTCGTCTTTATCGCTGCGCGTCCAACTGTGATGAACAACGATAATGATGTCCCAACCGACTCTGTCTCTCTGTTCTCTGACTTACTGGAACTGCATAAGCTGGATAGTGAGTTGGACGTTCAAATGATCCCTGCAACCGTGCTTTGGGGTCGTAAACCAGGTAAAGAAGAAAACCAAAAGCCTTACCTTCAGCCAATGAATGGCCCGCAAAAGGCGAAAGCGGTAATAGCAGCAGGACGCGACTGCTTGGTTCGCTTTAGTCCCGTGGTATCTCTGCGTTATATGGCAGACTCTCACGGTACCGACAGCGCAATTGCGCACAAATTGGCTCGCGTGGCGCGTATCCACTTCTCTCGCCAAAAACTTGCGGCTTCAGGCCCAAACCTGCCACAACGCCAAGTGTTGTTTGCTCGTTTATTAAAATCCCCAGCTATTGAACTGGCGATCGCTGACGAAGCCAAGAGCAAAAATATCTCGATTGATAAGGCACGTAAAGAAGCCCACGACATCATGGATGAAATCGCCGCCGACTTCTCCTACGGTCTAGTGAAAAACGGCGACCGCATCCTGAGTTGGCTATGGACAAAGCTGTACCAAGGGTTGCACATCAATAACGCCTCGACTGTGCGTCGTTTAGCGCAAGACGGCCACGAAATTGTGTACGTTCCGTGTCACCGTAGTCACATGGACTACCTACTATTGTCTTACGTTCTATACCATGAAGGCATGGTGCCTCCGCACATTGCGGCAGGCATTAACCTGAACTTCTTCCCGGCCGGTCCTCTTTTCCGTCGCGGTGGGGCGTTCTTTATTCGTCGTAGTTTTAAAGGCAACAAACTGTACTCAACCATTTTCCGCGAGTATCTAGCTGAGCTGTTTGCCAAAGGCTATTCAGTCGAGTACTTCAGTGAGGGTGGTCGTTCACGTACAGGTCGCTTACTGCAAGCGAAAACGGGCATGCTGGCTATGACCATCCAAGCAATGCTACGTGGTCTAAACCGCCCAGTAACACTAGTGCCGGTCTACATCGGTTACGAGCACGTAATGGAAGTAGGCACTTACGCGAAAGAGCTGCGTGGCAAACGCAAAGAGAAAGAAAACGCAGGGCTTGTACTGCGTACTCTGCGTAAACTGCGTAACTTTGGTTTGGGCTATGTGAACTTCGGTGAGCCAATTCAGCTCAACCAATACTTGAACGAGCATGCTCCTGAGTGGACGAAAGACATCGACAGCATGGGTGGTAACAAACCACAATGGATGAACCCTGTGGTCAACGACCTTGCTAATAAGATGATGACGCACATCAACGATGCGGCGGCAGCAAACGCGTTGACCTTATGTGCAACCGCACTGCTTGCTTCTCGTCAACGTGCACTTTCTCGTGACTCGCTGATCAACCAGATTGAGTGTTACTTAAAGCTACTCAAAAACAACCCGTACTCAAGCACCTCCACTATCCCTACCGAAAGTGCTGAGGAGTTGGTCGATCATGCAATTTCGCTTGATAAGTTCGTGATTGAAACCGATAGCATGGGTGACATCATTTCGCTGGATCGTAGCCAGTCGATCCTGATGACCTACTACCGCAACAACATCATCCACTTGTTTGCTCTGCCATCATTAATTGCTCAGATGATCATTCGTCAGCGCAACCTCTCGGTAGAAAAGATTCAAGCGAATGTCGCGCAAATCTACCCATTCTTGAAGAAAGAGTTGTTCTTAAGCTATCAAGAAGACGAGTTGGATGAATTGGTCGTTAAAACACTGCATGAGTTTGCCGATCAGAAAATGATTAGCCTCGATGGTGATAAGCTGGAGATCAATCAGTCGAACAACCAGCCTTTGGTTCTGCTAGGTCGTACAATCACGGAAACACTGCAGCGCTACTCTATCGCGATGAACTTGCTTGTTGCTTACCCAGAGCTCGGTAAATCGGACCTAGAACAGAAGAGCCAAGATATTGCTCAACGTTTAGGACGCTTACACGGTATTAATGCGCCAGAATTCTTCGATAAAGGTGTGTTTACCGCTATGTTCAATACGCTCAAACAGCAAAAATACCTCGATAACGATGGTAACTGTGACACGAAGAAAACGCAGCAATTTGCACGATTACTATTCACTCTGCTTTATCCAGAAGTGAAACTGACGATCGAAGAGAGTATTCATCAACTTCAGTCGTAACCGTTTTACCTTCTTCCAAAATAAGAAAAAAGGCATCCAATCGGATGCCTTTTTGCTATTTCTTCGCTTACCAAAATGCGACCAATAACCCTATCGCTATCACCATGCCAACATAGTTGTTGTTGAGGAAAGCCTTAAAGCACAACTCCCGCTCACGGTGACGAATTAAGTGCTGCTGATAAACAAACAACGACGCTGCAATCAAAAGGGTCCAGTAGTAACTTTGTCCCAATTGGTAGAACTGCCCTAACCAAACCAACATCGCGAGCGTAATCAGTTGCAACACACCAATAATAAGCTTGTCATGACGACCAAACAAAATTGCCGTCGATTTAATGCCAATCTTTAAATCATCATCGCGATCGACCATCGCATATTGAGTATCATAAGCAATGGTCCATAAAGCGTTAATCAGAAACACAAACCAAACTATCAGTGGTAGCTCCCCGGTTTGTGCAGCCCACGCCATTGGAATTGCCCAGCTAAACGCCAAGCCTAAAAAGAGCTGTGGAATATGAGTGTAACGCTTCATAAATGGATAAATGAACGCCAACACGATGCCAGCGAAGGATAGCTGAATCGTCAACGGGTTCATGGTCAGCACTAACAAGAATGAGCTGATACCCAAAACCAAAAATAATCCAATCGCTTCTTTTGCTGTCACTTTCCCTGATGGCAGTGGGCGTTGCTTGGTACGTTTTACATGGCCGTCGACTTTGCGGTCAGCAAAATCATTAATCACGCACCCCGCGCTACGCATTAGGAATACACCCAATACAAACACGATAAATACATCCCAACTCGGCATCCCTTGGGCTGAGATAATCAGCGCCCAAATCGTTGGCCACATCAGTAACAGTGAACCAATCGGGCGATCCATGCGCATCAGTTGCCAATATGCTTTGGCTTTTTCTGCGGACATTTACACTGTCTCCTTAGCGTAAACTGGTGAATTAGATAAGAATAACTCGGCGACCAGCATCGGTTTGTGATTCATCCACAACCTTGAGCGTCGCGCTAACAAACGTCCTTCTGGTACGGCTACCCATCCCATTTGCAAAGAGTCTCGCTCAACGTTGTCTGCGCTGAACACTGTTAGTCCTAATGGGATATCCCCTTGTTGAGCCAAATCATACTGCTGATCAACTAAGGTTGAGCGAGGAATTAATGTCCGTCCGATAACCCAGTTATCATTGTCACCACACAAAATTACCTCTCGCAGTAAGCAATCTTGTTCGGACAATAACTGGCTTTCGTCCTGTTTTAACGTCGCCGCAGTGACGATCTGATTTTGTAGCAATTCTACCGTTAATGCTTGGCAGTGTTGTTTTAAACGACGTGACAAAGACCCTTGCTCTTCAAGCCAGTGCTTGGCAAATTCATTTGGAAATTCGAATTCGTCGGGGTTTTGCCACTCTACTTCCAATAAAGAAGCAAGATAGAGTGATGTTGGCTGATTCATACTAGTATTCAATTGGAGGCTTTATGCGTACAATAAAGCAACAACTTACCGTCCATAGTAATGTATGTAACCGTAAGTTCCGTTATTTGTTATAGACGGCCCATTGTATCAAGACTGAAGCGATTCGAATATCGCGATCCAGAGAAAGAAAAGTTAGAAATATGTACAAACGTTATATAGCCCAAATTATTTTTGCGTTAACCATACTGTTCGCCGCACCAAGTTGGGCTGAAACGGAAGAAGCTGGACCTAAGTTGGCATACTTTACCCTTGAGCCTGATCTCACTACTAACTTTTACACCAAAGGCAAAAAGTTAGGTTATGTGCAAGTGCGCATCGACATCATGGTAATGAGCCAACAAGATTTATCGATTGTTGAGCATCACCAACCTTTGATTCGCGATGCAGTAATTGAATTACTGGGTAAGCAAACAGAAGATACTATTAAGTCCCTTTCTGGCCGAGAAGATCTGCGCAAAACCTTAGTGACGACCCTCAACGAAACACTTTTGCCCGAAACAGGTAAAACCATCATTGCCGATTTGTTGTTTACAAAATACCTTTACCAATAAACCCAAATCGTTTTGAACATAAAAAAGACCGCTCTTGAGCGGTCTTTTCATTTCAGCTTTAGGCTTGCTGTTGGTATTTCATCTTGCCTGAATCAAACAGCGCAATCGCCATCCCCGACAGTAAACCCACTAAGTGAGCGGTGTTTGCAATCGCCATGAACGGCTGCACAAAACCAAGAACTAACCATACCAACATAAAAACGATGATTGGCTTGGGTAGCGTAAGGCCTAAATGTGGCAAGCGGTAACCCAATATCCACAAATAGCCAAGCAGTGCATAGACCACGCCAGACAAGCCACCGAAGTTTGCCCCTTCAACATAGAATTGGCCAGCCCCAGAAAGCGCTGCTGATACTACAAAGAGTTGCAATAGCTTACCGGAACCGAGACGACGTTCGATGTCGCCCCCCAACTGCCACCACCATAGTAAGTTGAACACGATGTGAGTCACTGAAAAGTGCAGTAACGCATGACTTAGCCATCGCCACACTTGCCATTGTTGCCCCTCAAAGGCCGGGAAGTGCAACAACTTAAACACGCCATTGCCAAAGCCAAACATTTGTAACAAGTAGATGATGGTGCACCCCGTCATGATCAGCAAAGTCATTGGGCCTGCTTTTGCTTTGACCATGCTCATGATACTCGGGCTAGAATAATGAAATGTGCTCTTGCGAGTATCGGCAACGTCCCACGAGGCAGCGCTGTATTTTGAATCAGACGGGTTAGCAAGGAACAGCTTAAGTTCAGCTTCCGCTTCTATTTCATGTTGGCTATCGGTCAGCCACAGCGCAAATTGCCCATCCCCTTCTGGCATCATCTGGATATCAATCTTGCGAGAGGCCATATAATCAATAAAGGCTTGCGCCATACGTGGATTATTTAACGTTACCAATCTCTTCATTAACTTCTCACTATCGGTAGTTCTGCTCGGTGCCAGGCTTCAAAGCCACCATCCACACTGTACACCTGTTCAAAGCCTTGGTTAACTAAATATTGTGCGGCACCTTGGCTACTAATGCCGTGGTAACACATCACCAGAATAGGTTGTTCGAACTCCACTTCATCCATAAACGCAACGATCGTATCGTTAGTTAAATGATACGCGGACTCCGCATGCGCAACGGCAAACGATTGAGGGTCACGGATATCTACAAGCTTTGCATCACCCTGCTCGAGCAGCGCTTGCGCACCTTGTACATCGATATGCTTAAACTGATCCATTTACTTTCTCATTGTCTTATTAATATACCCAAGCAACCTCGAACCTAACGTGCTAATCAGCACCCGTGGTACAGCATAAAATCTATATTTGAAGCCGCTTGGGTATACTGCCGCTATTGTAACCTATCCAACGGCAAACTTAGACACATGGATAATCAGGGTTTTAAAAAGTGTACACATTCCAACCATTTGTGGATAAAGCTGTGAATTGCGTTGATAAAGTGTATTTGGATCTTTTGATCCACAATATGTAGTGATGATCCTGATCTAACTGTGTGTATATCTATAACTATCCCCAGATGGAAAAGTGCTTGAATCCCTTATTTTGTCCGGGTTTCGAACAATTGATAAATAATTACTTCACAGAGTTATACACAGGTAGCACATAAAATATGGATCGCAAACGCTATCGATTTTCGATCGACAATAAAAAAGCCGAGATCACATGATCTCGGCTTTCTATGAAAATCTTACTTTCAATTAGCAGTAGAACTTAAAATTCACCCACAGCCAATTTTAGTTTCTTCATTGCGTTTTTTTCTAGCTGACGAATACGCTCGGCAGAAACACCAAACTCATCAGCTAAGTCTTGCAATGTTGCTTTCTCATCATCTAACCAACGAGAACGCACGATGCGCTGACTACGCTCATCCAAACTCGCTAATGCATGACCCAAGCGGTTGTTGGTGTGCATTTCCCAGTTTGCAGCTTCGATGTTGTCAGCCACATCAGACGATTTGTCTTCTAGGTACAGCATCGGCGCTGTGTAAGCGTTTGAGCTGTCGTCTTCATCAGTTGGCATATCAAAGGTTGAATCCACCGCCGCTAAGCGTGATTCCATCTCGCGAACTTCAGAAGGCTCAACACCTAACTCACGCGCAACGGTTTCGACTTCACCGTTGTTAAACCAACCCAAGCGCTTTTTCGACTTACGCAAATTGAAGAACAACTTACGTTGCGCTTTAGTGGTCGCAATTTTCACGATACGCCAGTTACGTAGCACGTATTCGTGGATCTCTGCTTTGATCCAGTGGACAGCAAAAGACACCAAGCGAACCCCTACTTCTGGGTTAAAACGCTTAACGGCTTTCATTAGACCGATGTTACCCTCTTGCACAAGGTCCGCCATTGGCAAACCGTAGCCAGAGTAACCACGAGCAACGTGAACAACGAATCGTAGGTGCGAAAGAATTAGACCTTTTGCAGCCTCAATCTCACCTTTGTAGTGTAATCGTTCTGCCAGCTCACGCTCTTCGTCTGCAGTCAGCATTGGGTAGCTGTTTACTGAGCGAATATAGCTATCAAGGCTATCTTGCGTGACTAGAGCCATCGGATACGCTTCTTTTGTCATTCAATTCCTCATCAATCTCTGATCTGGAGCATTACATTGCAAATTTAGCTTCGATATCTTGAACTCAAAATGAACAAGTTTCAAGAAGGGGAAGCAATTATCCATAAACATTCGGTCTAAACAAGGGATCCAGATTAGCTAGTGCTAATAAAATCCAAGTAGTAAGACCTTCATCACTTAAACTGGTTCAATTTCTTTTAAATGTCGTTGCGCCGAAAAGCGCGCCGCAATGCATCCCAAAAGACTACCAATGATGATTAATAGCAAAGATTCATCCCAGCTTAGACCAATCAGGCGAAACTGGCTGTCGTACAATGCAGCAAGATCTTCCACCGCACTATTCATAACAATGGTCACTAAAGCCGTTACCAACCACGCGATGGTGGCACCTAATACGCCAAACCACATCCCCGTGTACAAATAAGGGCGCAGAATAAAACTGTCCGTTGCACCGATCAGTTTCATGGTTTGAATCTCTTCTTTATTCGCCAGCACATTAAATCGCAACGTGTTGCCAACGATTAAAAATACCGCACCGAGCATCAACACTGTCAGAGTAATGACAATAATACTCGCGAGAGTTTTGATCGCATCAAGACGCGCCAGCCAGTCTTCGTCAAGTCTCACATCGGTCACGTCTTGTTGCTCTCGAACGTCTTTGGCTAATGACTGAATATCACTTTTTAGCTCCGAGGCTGGCGTAATCACCAACACACCGGGTAGCGCATAGCCACTTAAAAGGCTGATAGCCTGATCGAATCCTGCATATTGGCTCAAATCAGACAGACCTTGCTGTGGAGAAATATATTCTACTTCTTTTACCAAAGGCCAAGTTTCAATTTGATCTTTGAGAACCATCACACGTGCATCCGGCATGCCTTCTACTAAGTAAGCACTAACTTGCGAGGGAGATGCCACATCTTCCGCTGCCCCCGCAACGTTTTTCCCCAATAGATACAAACAAGCTGGCATGGCAAGTGCCATGGAGATGACCGCTAGGGTCAGAATGTTGCCTAGTGGTCGTTGCCATAAGGCGCTAAAAGAGGATTTAGCTTGTTTTGCGTGGACAGAGAAAAAACCATCGGTATTCGCACGCTTGGCACTGCGGCCTTTCCCCTTCTTTTGGGAGTGCTTGTTACCTGCCATAGTCTTCTACCTCACTTAGGAAGCCTTGGTTTAATTCAAAATGACGATACTGTGGGCGAGTGTTTACTAACCCCACATCGTGTGTGGCGAGTAAGATGGTCACTCCAGCACGATTAAATTCTTCGAACAAACGCAATACGCGATTGGATAGTTCGGGATCGAGGTTACCTGTCGGCTCATCAGCCACCAGCAACGTTGGTCGATTGACCACGGCACGGGCAATACCGACGCGTTGTTGCTCACCACCAGAGAGTTGGCTCGGCAGGCAACGAGCCTTATCAAGCAAGCCAGTTTTATCTAACGCCGCAGAAACGCGGCGTTTGATTTCGTTTTCAGAAATCGATTCGATGCGCATCGGCAGAGCGACATTGTCGTATACGCTGCGATCCATCAGTAGACGATGATCTTGAAAAACAATCCCAATATTGCGGCGCAAAAAAGGGATGTCTTTGCTTGGAATGCGCGTGATATCGTGACCATTAAAATGGATTTTTCCATCGGTTGGGCGCTCTATCGCGCAGATCAATTTCAGCAAGGTACTTTTACCAGCCCCGGAATGCCCGCCTAAAAACGCCATTTCACCGCGCCTCAGGTGAAAATCGACTTTTTGCAGTGCTTGTCGACCACCTCGGTAAGCTTTGCTCACTTGCTGAAATTTGATCACCGTTGATTTCCTCTAACTCTTTTTATTCTTCACGACTAAACAGTGCGTCAATAAACTCTTGAGTTTCAAATGGACGCAAGTCTTCGATACCTTCACCCACACCAATGTAACGAATTGGAATACCAAACTGATCGGCAATAGCGAAAATTACGCCGCCTTTCGCTGTACCATCCAGCTTAGTCAAGGTAATCCCGGTTAGAGGGGCAACATCACTGAAAAGTTTCGCTTGGCTGATGGCATTTTGCCCTGTACCTGCGTCTAGCGTCAGCATGATCTCGTGTGGTGCAGAGTCATCAATTTTCTTCATCACACGTACAATCTTACGCAGCTCTTCCATTAGGTTCGCTTTGTTCTGTAGACGACCCGCGGTATCGGCAATCACAACATCCACACCACGTGCTTTTGCCGCTTCAATCGCATCATAGATAACAGAAGCACTGTCTGCGCCAGTATGTTGAGCAATCACAGGAACATTATTACGTTCACCCCACACTTGTAGCTGCTCAACCGCTGCGGCACGGAAAGTATCGCCCGCTGCAAGCATCACTTTTTTGCCTTGAGTTTGGAACTGCTTGGCAAGCTTACCGATGGTCGTGGTTTTACCCACGCCATTTACACCAACCATTAAGATGACGTAAGGCGTTTTGTTGCTGTCGATTTCTAGTGGCTGTTCGACTTTAGAAAGAATCTCAGCCATTTCTTCTTTCAACAAACCATAAAGGGCTTCGCCGTCTTTCAGATCGCCACGTGTGGCTTTTTCTGTCAGGTTGTTGATAATTTTTGTTGTGGTATTCATGCCCACATCAGCAATAAGCAGTTGCTCTTCTAGCTCTTCAAATAAGTCTTCATCGATTTTCTTACCGCTGAACAGACCGAAGAAGCCAGCACCGATGTTTGCTTTTGTGCGGCTTAGGCTGCGTTTGAGGCGAGCAAAAAAGCTCTCTGTTGGCTTTTCTTGTTCTTGAACGCGAGGTGCAGCAGGCTCTTCTGCTTCTGCTTCTGCTTCTGCTTCTGCTGGGGCAGCCTCCGCTTTTTTCGATTCTTCTTCAAGTTCTGGCGTTGCTTCCGCTTGCTCAGCAGCCGCGTCGGTTTGCTGCTCTTCAGAAGGCGCTTCCACTGCTTCTTCTTTTACTGTTTCTTCAGTTTTTGGTTTTGGGCTTTGTTCTTCGTCACCAAAACCTAGCCACGAAAGTAATCCGCGCTTCTTTTTTTCCGTCATCTGGGGCTATCCTAGATTGTTCTTTTATCTATTAATGACTCTTTTTTGACAAGATTATTATCTGTCTAAAAAAGGCTAATGACAAAGTTGTGAAAACTTTCCGATTAGGTAATTCTAATCTTATTAGTGTTACACTCTGTCATCTTGAATATTCTGGGCTGTATCCAAGCTCCAAGCTCACGGCTTGGGCGATTAGATATAGTATCACTTTATTAGCGGTCAAAAAATCTATGGTAAGACGTCGCCAGCAAAACTCATCACAAAAAAAGCCAACAACGGGCTTTGTTCGCATTATTAGTGGCTTATGGAGAGGCAGAAAACTTCCTGTACACGATGCTGAAGGCTTACGCCCAACGACCGATCGCGTCAAAGAAACGCTATTTAACTGGCTGGCTCAAGATGTGCCGCAAGCAAAATGTCTCGACTTATTTGCCGGCTCCGGCGGCTTAGGCTTTGAGTCGGCTTCGCGCCAAGCAGAGCAAGTGACCATGGTCGAGCTGAATCCACAAGCTTTTCAGCAATTACAGAAGAACGTGGCGTCTCTTAACGCGAACAACATCCAAGTAGTGAATACAGATGCCTTGAGCTTTTTAAAACAGCCGGGTACTGCGCATCATGTGGTGTTTATTGACCCACCTTTTCGTAAGGGACTATTGGATGAAACCGTGGCTCTGCTAGAACAAAATGGCTGGCTCGCGGAAGACGCGATGATTTATATTGAAACAGAAAAAGAACTCAATATTGCCGACTTACCAGAAAACTGGCAGTTACATCGAGAAAAAACAGCAGGCCAAGTGAGTTACCGTCTATATGAACGTACCTCCGCATAACGCCTCGATTTAAAAGGACACTTAAATGAAAGCATTAATTATGCTGGCCAAAGCGGCTATCGCCTTTGTTTGGTTAGTATTGATCCTCAATATATTTATGCCGTTTCCCGGCAATGCCGCGATTGCGCTGTACATCATGACCGCTTTTTTGTTCATCATGCACGGTTTGCAAATGGCCATCTTCATTGGCGCATTTGGCGACAAAATTAAAATGAGCAGTTGGGAAAAATATTCCATCCTGATCTTTGGTATTTTTGCCCTGCTTGATATTCGTCGTAAACACATGATGTAATCGCCCAAATACTAAAAAGCCGCTCTCAAGAGCGGCTTTTTTATTGCGTTTATTCCGTCACCCAAGATAACTCTTAACACCATCCAAAAACATTTGAGTGGAGATCATCACCAGCAACAAGCCCATTAAACGCTCTACCGCTTTTAGACCACGCTCGCCCAACAAACGATTAAAGAAGCCATAAAACATTAGAATAAAAAATGTTGCGCCCCAGGCAATCACAACTGATGCGGACATTTCCAACATTTTTTCTGGATGCTGTGAAGATAGCAAAAGCAATGCTGCAATCACTGAAGGGCCCGCGATCATAGGAATGGCCATCGGAACAATAAAGGGCTCCTCGCCTGCCGCCAGTCCAGTGATGCTACCAGCACTCGGAAAGATCATCTTAATCGCGATAATGAAGAGAATAATGCCACCTGAAATGCTGAGCGTTTCTGGCTGGACATGCAAAAAACTTAAGATGCTTTGTCCTGCAAACAGAAACAACATCAAGATTAGTAAGGCAAACAGTAGTTCACGAATCAATACCTTACGGCGACGCTTAGGATCGATGTGCTTGAGAATAGACAACACAATCGGCAAATTACCGAGAGGGTCCATGATTAGAAACAGCATGGTCGCTGCAGAAAGAATGTCCATATTCTGGCCTCACCTAAAAAATGGCGGCCAGTGTATAGCAAACTGATAACGTGAGTACATGGCTGAGGGCGAAAACAGCATATTCACCCTCGCATCATAGCCGCCGCTTAGTGATTGCAGACACGCGCCATATTGACCACAAACTTACCTTCAAGCTCACGGATTTTGTCGCGCTTGAGCAAAAATGCTAGCAATGCGTCTAAGTCTAGATCATTCAGTTTACAGGTATGAAAGCGAACGGTGTTGCCAAAGTGCTGTGCCAGCGCTTCGCGATCCATTGGCGTTTCTCGAAGTAGGTTTAGCAGCTCGTGGGCATGGATTTCACTCATTATTGACTCCAGTCATCAAGAACAATACGTCCAGTTTACTGAAATCTTCGGGAGCTGCTTTGACTTAAATTAGTAAATGATAGAGGCAACAATGAGGGCGTGGGCAAAGAAGTAGCTACCACTTACCCACAAATAGGCGTGTTTCATCGGTTTTCGGTAACCGTGTATCGCATACGCCAACGCCGAATAGATCAAAACTAGGGTTCCGCTGAAACCGATAGCATTGGCATAGCTCGGGGCCTGCAACCAAACTTCACCCGCCGCCCAAGCAAGCTGAACCAACATCATCCCCATGATCACAACAGGAAACACCAGAGAGTCGAGTTGAGGTAGCAACAAAAAGAACGCCACGATACTCGCTGCGAGCAGTAGGGCCAACAGCCACCAGACAATCTCACCATTAAGCTGCACCCAAAATGACTTGCTATAGCACACCTGAGCAAGTAAGTACGCAGCAAAGTAAATTAGCTTGCGAGTTTTAAACGAGTGCAGCGTATCTGCCACCATAGACACAATAAGCCCACCCGCAATCCAGTAGGTATATGTTGCGGATGCACCTTGAGTTAACACCAACACAAGAAGAAGTAGCAGAGTAAAGATTTTAAACACGAGGGATTGTGTCGGGTTAGCTTGTTTTGCTCCCAACACGGAATACACACCTGATAGCCCTATCGCCAGCCAACTCCACATGCCGTATACACCTTTTACTTAAACTCGCCGCTAGTCTAGGTAGACCAGTTTTGATGTAAAGACACAATCTGCGAAAGTTGGATCTCGCTAGCGATTCGAAACATTTTGTAACCCTCAGTCTGCACAACAATTAAGTCGATGAGCCTTAATGACAGCCATAAATATGGGGCAGAGCCCTATCCCATGAGCCAAGTTCATCAAATCACACGGCACAATAACCCGCGCTTAGTCAGGCCATTTAACTAAAAAGCAGCCCAATGGCCTTGGTAACCCATCACGTCAAAAACTGATGACTAAACCATCAGACTGTATACATCACAGGCAACAAGAATAAATAACAGACACAAAACAGAAAATCGTCTTGGTAGCGAGCTAAGATAGTAGAAACCACCGATGAACAGATTAGAACAACATGAAAAATCAAACTTAACTCAATAACAAAAACATCAAATAACGAACGTAAGATAATGATAAATAAAGCCACATTCTCAATAACCATCGAAAATACCGACTTCATAAACCATCAAATCACTAAACACTTTTTAAGCCCATATTTTCTCATTAGATAAGAAAATTCCCCTTCCACACCTCAACTCAATGATGCACCTCCATAGCACATCTTTTTATTTTCTCAATTTTTGAGAAACACAGACAAAATCGGCAATCAACATACCAACCGAAACAAAAAACAATTTCCAAGCCAACAACAAACCAAGATTGACACTTTAAAATCATACACTTAAATCAAATACGAACAACAATCACACAATACGAACATTTTAAATACAACACAAAAAACACAGTTTCATTAGTCAAAAACACGTAAAAAAAGACAAGTTAAGTGTATTTTTTGAAAAGATTATCGAGCATATGTTGATCAAACCCCAAAAACAGTGCTATATTAAATTCATCGAGTTCATCAAAGATTAAGGGGTAGTGTTATGATTTCATCTTCTCAAAAACAAGGGCTGGTAATGATTGCAGTGGTTGTGGGTTTAATGACACTGCCAATGATGTACTAACCTACTGATTAAAAATAAAAAAGGACGCAAATGCGTCCTTTTTTATTTATCTGTGCTTTTCTACTGTATGTGTTTGGACAAGATATCCCAGTGCATGTAGTAGAAACCAAGAGCGGCGAGCGTAATCAACGTCATTAGCAAAATTGCTGCACGCCAAATAAAACGAGAGCTTCTTGGCGTTAGCTCTTTTTCACAAGCGTCACATGCCGCCATAAAGCCTTTCCGATCATCCAGCTTATAATCGTCTTCGTGAACCACTTTATTACGCACAGTAGCGATAAAACGAAGCTTCGCTATCACGTCATGTGGTAAACGTTCTTCACAACTATTAATAAGTTGGTGTAACCCTTTCCCTTCTGCATGGTACTGAGTACGCAAAAGTTTTTCGATCGTTCGGGTACGCATGACTACTTTTTCAATATCTGACATCGTAACCCTCCTTACCAGACCCTTCCCGTGTTCGTTATTTTTATTCTTCTATAAATTTAGAGCTTTTTCGAGCCGTTAAGTGCAATTTTACTTTCAATTTGTGCCCTTGAGCGCATATAGCCAGACAAGTGAAAGCTGCTTAGTTCAGCTTTAGTGACGTAGCTTGCAGATGAAGCAACGATTTCATCGCGTCCCCATTGAGATAAACCGTGAAGTGCGCCGAATAAAATTCATGTCCCTTTCATTAGATTATGAATAAGTTATCTCAACTCATCGTTTCATCAATGAGTTCTGTAGAATAGAGCTCAATGAAACATCGGAGGTTAACATGCCAATCTCACTTATTGTCGCCCTGTTCGCCCTTATTGCTTTGGGCGCATGGGTATTTTTTCGTTTCTATAGCAAGCACTATGTGGGCGAAGACGCTCCAGAACAAAGTGCACAGGTAACTATTTTAGATAAGCAAGCTATCGACATCCCAGATGCACCACCAGGCCAAGACGACCAAGAATATTGGATTTATGTCCAACGCGGTTCTATTGGCCCTAAACGAGAGTTCCAAATTGGAGTGCACTACTACCATGCACTCACCCCTGGAGATAAAGGAACGCTAACCTATCGTGGTAACAAATTCCTTCACTTCGCCATCAAACGTTAAGGCAGTAACCAACGAGTCTTGGCAGAGCGAGAAAATAGATAGCTCATCGCCAAGGCTCCAGCTCCACTGATAATGATCCAGACTGGAATCACCCATGCGGGATGTCCGGTGTACCAACCAAACGCTTTCATCGGCCATAAGAAAATTGGGTGAAGTAAGTAAATCCCCAAGCTGTGCTGACTGATCACACTCACCACTTTTTGTACTTTTGGTGACAAGCCTTCCCCAAAGTAACGACCGATCATGAAAATCATCGAAGCCGCTAGAATGACATTCAGTGTTTTGTAAGAAAGCCAGCGTCCAACCGTGTACTTCTCCGCCTCTAAACTGTTCGTCACGACCATAGTAAATGTCACAGCCAACGCGACGAGGCCAAACCCTGTAAATAAGGTCACCATAGAGCGGTTCAAAGGTACTTTTTGAAATAGAACATACCCCAGTGGAAGGTAACCCATGTAGAGCCACATTTGGTTACTCCACGGACCATCAATCTTGAACAAAAACAGCGTGCTGGTGAAAAGCCAAAATGCGAGATAGGTATACAACACATTGTCATCAACGTTGCGTACCATCCATTGGAACAACGGAATTACAAAATACAGAGGTATAAAGTAATAGAAAAAACCGAGGTGGTAATACGTTGCGTGAAATGGGCTATTGCTTAACACCTCTTTTACGGTTTCAAAGTCAAACCCTTGAGCCGTCCAGCCAGAGAGGTATGCATAAAACATCGACCAAATAAGAAATGGGACTAGGACTTTGCCTAAACGCCTTTTGATATAATACTTACCGTCAAATGGCCGAGTGTCACTGAGCATCAGCGCTCCGGTGATCAGAATGAAAACTGGCACCGCCCAGCGGGTAACGCTATTAACGCCTACCGCCGTCAACCATTGGTCAAACGGAATCACTCCTAACTCATTTCGATAAGGGGCCAAGACGTGAATGGCGATCACTGCCACCGCAGCAAAGCAGCGCAATAAATCAAAAAACAGAACCCTTTCTCTCATACCTTTCCCTACTTTGAGTCGCTTATCGTTTATAGCATAGGGTAAATCTCAGCCAGTGAAATGGTTAACAATCTGTTTTTGCTTATTTTTAACGCAACAATGA
Organism: Vibrio sp. RM-41-2B; assembly: GCF_024744415.1. NCBI lineage: Bacteria > Pseudomonadati > Pseudomonadota > Gammaproteobacteria > Vibrionales > Vibrionaceae > Vibrio > Vibrio sp. RM-41-2B. Next base: position 27,827 of record NZ_JAMQWD010000037.1, read on the forward strand.
CCTACAACGTGGATTTCATCGCCACTCTAATCCGTTGGCGGGAACAAAAACCAAACATCAGCATTCACTCTCGATGCCAAACCCACACAGTTTGATTACATCAACGGCGCATAAGAAACAAAAATGGCTCCGACTTGGAGCCATTTATACCATCTACAGATAGCAATACTGGGGATAGTTACGCAGTAGCAACGTTAGCTTTTGGCAACTTAATCGAAATCAGCGTCGTCAGCGCCAAGAAAGCAAAGGAGACCCATAAGCACGCCGCAAGACCAGCCTCTTGGTAGATCCAACCCGATAATACCGTGCCAATCAAACGTCCCATCGCATTGGCCATGTAATAGAAGCCAACATCGAGAGACACACCATCGCCTTTGGCATAGCTCACAATCAGATACGAATGAAGTGAAGAGTTAATGGCAAACACAGCGCCAAAAATCATTAACCCCACAACAATCACCAACTCAGGCTGCCAACCGATTTGCACACCATAAGCAATACCGCCCGTAATTAACGCAAGAATTCCTGCCCATACTAATGCTGCACTACCATCAGGCACGCGACCTTGCGCTTTACCAGTAATACGCGGCGCAAAGCCTTGCACAAACCCATAAGCAATGACCCATGCGGCTAAAAAGCCACCGACCCACAAGTGATCCCAACCAAACACACTGCCGAGATAAATAGGCAGAGCGACCACAAACCAAACATCACGCGCCCCAAACAAGAACATACGTGCCGCAGATAAAATATTTATAGATTCAGATTTGGAGAAAATTTGGCGAAACTTAGGTTTGCTCTTTGCTTTACCCATGTCAGCTTCTAGCCAGATCATGCTGCAAACAAACACCAATGCCAGCACACTCGCCATAATAAACATCGAGTTTTGGAAACCCACCCAAGACAACAACAAGCCACCGACAAAGAAACCTGCTCCTTTGAGCGCGTTCTTCGAGCCCGTCAAAATCGCCACCCATTTGTAAAGCGCGCCTTGCTGCTCGTCTGGCACTAGCGTTTTAATCGCACTCTTGGCACTCATCTTGTTGAGGTCTTTGGCAATCCCCGACAAAGCTTGTGCCGCCATCACCCAAGGAATCGTCAGCCATGCGTTGGGTACTGCCAGCATCAACAACGCAAACACTTGCATCGCTAAACCAATGTTCATGGTTTTGTTCAAGCCTAACCTTGCGCCCAACCAACCACCAATCAAATTGGTCACCACACCAAAAAATTCATAGAAAAGGAACAGTGAGGCAATAGCTAACGTGGAATAACCCAAGTCGTGAAAATAGAGCACCACCAGCATACGCAGCGCTCCGTCGGTCACGGTAAAGTTCCAATAGTTAAACGTCACTAACATGTACTGACGAATACTTTTGCTCAATTGAGAAATCATATTGACCTCTTATGTACAGCGATAGAAGCATTTAGATCATCATGTGCCAAATGCTTATTAACCTGTACACCAACCATAAGGCGATACAACCTTAGTTCGAATTCACAAACACACCGAAATTTAAAAAATGGACAAAAATAACCAATAAAAACAAAAGCTTAAATTAAAATCTTTAGTTTTACTGCTGACCTATTTTCCATTATATAAACTGGAAAATAGCTTTTGGATCATGATGTTCCAAAAGCTATTTAAGCTGATCAAGCGTCTTTCGCCACGCGTTCGATGTACTCAAGCTGCACCGGTTTTGTAAACGCACCAGGGCGAAGAGCTTGCACTTCTCGCACGATATCTTCTAACTGCCATTTCTTCTCTAGCAACAAGTGAGCCGCAAACAAACCTGTGCGACCCGAGCCGCCCATGCAGTGCATCGCGACTTTGCCACCTTGAGCAAGAATCGCATGCAGTTCCGGACTGGCTTGGTGCCACTTCGCCGCAAATTCTTCACTTGGTGCGCAGTCATCTTCAATCTCGATCTGGAACCATTTCATGCCCAGTTGCTGAGTGGTGTCACCCAAAGCCGCAACGTCTTTCGCTGCTAACTCGCTATCGTCCAATGCAGTAACGACCGCTTGAACCCCCTGCTCCTTCAACTGTTCCAACGACACTTTCAACTCGACGCCTTTGGTACCCGGGCACGGTGTTAGGACTAATGCACCAGAGTCCAAATCTAATTGCCATGTAGGATGAGACATTATGAACTCCTGTTATGCCAGGCCAACGTTACGAACCAATTCTGCGGTGCGCGTTGCGTAACCCATTTCATTGTCGTACCACGCGTAAATCTTCACCATTCGTGAGCCAACCACCATGGTGGATTGTGCATCAACGATGGTTGAGCGTTGGTCGCCTTTGTAATCGATCGACACTAACGGACGTTCCTCAAAGCCAAGAATGCCTTTTAACTCCCCTTCCGACGCCTCTTTCAGCAAAGCGTTCACTTCTTCTGCTGTGGTATCGCGTTTTACATCGAAGATGATGTCGGTCAATGACGCATTCGCCAATGGTACACGTACCGCGTGGCCGTTAATCTTGCCTTTTAAATCTGGGAAAATTTCCACAATCGCAGTCGCACTACCGGTAGTGGTCGGGATAAGGCTCATGCCGCACGCACGAGCACGGCGCAGATCTTTGTGCGGTGCATCCAAAATGGTTTGCGTATTGGTCAAATCGTGAATTGTCGTGAAAGAGGATTGCTCAATGCCCAACTTCTCATGAATAACTTTCACCACAGGCGCTATACAGTTTGTTGTGCACGAAGCGGCTGTCACAATACGATGTTTTTCAGGATCGAAGATGTGGTCATTCACACCAACTACAATGTTCGCAATGCCTTCTTCTTTCACTGGCGCACTCACCACCACGCGCTTCACACCTTGATCGAGGTATTGGTCTAGGTACGAGGTTTTGCGGTGTACACCTGTCGCTTCAATCACAACATCGCAGCCAGACCAGTTCACGGCGTCAATGTCACGTTGCTGAGTCGTGGCGATGCGCTTGCCATTGATGACGAGCTCATTGCCCTCAACCTGCACTTCATGGTGCCAACGACCTTGCACTGAATCGAACTCTAATAAGTGGCCAAGCGTCGCTGCATCACCTGCGACATCGTTGATTTGCACAAACTCTAACTCTGGCCAGTCGAATGCCGCTCGCAGTGCTAAACGACCAATTCGGCCAAAGCCATTAATTCCTACTTTAATTGTCATAGTTTTACCCTTTAATCTTCTACCTTGAATCTCTGTTTGCTATTAACAGCAAGCCTCACGACTTTTATCGTGCAAGCGTGTGATGTCGTCTTGGTACTCTTGCTTCAAACAGTTTGATGCCACTAAGTCTTCAATCAGCTTACGCATCCAACCTGGTAATTGCTGCGATAACTCGTAGTACACCCATTGCCCTCGGCGTTTATCCACCAAGATGCCACTGGAGCGTAACTGAGCAAGATGACGAGAAACTTTCGGCTGACTCTCTTGCAACGCAAACGCCAAATCACCCACGCAAGTTTCGCCTTCACGGGCCACCAGCATTAAACAACGTACGCGCGTTTCATCGGATAACAGCTTGAAAAACTGATGTGGAAGCATAATAAACATACCTATATATGGATATGCGTATATACTTATTTAACTCTAGGATGTCGTCAAGAGTGATCCCAGAATCGTCATAAAAGTTTCACATCGAAACAGCTAATAAAGATTGAGAGAAGAACGGTTAGAGAGAATAAAGATACGGCAGAAATTTACGCAGTTGCGACATTTTGACTCCAGCGAACCGCTTCACCTAACGAGAGCTTGACCTCTTCCAAAGACAACCCCAACTGCGTCGTGATTTTTTCGACGCCTGACCAGTCGGCACGCTCGTAACACTCTTCGAGAGAAATCAGCGCACCATAAACCCCCTTGCGATGTAATAAGGCTTGTTGTACGGATTCGCTAAGTGGCAATTGCTTGACTAAAGATTCCACCGACAAATCAAGCATCGCATCTAAAATCGATAATAAGCCGACCATAAACCCTTGTTCGTTGAGGTGGGAAAATGGCTGATAACGCGACATTAATTGGCAGAACTGCGCTCGTTGTAATGAAAGGTGATACAGCTCTCGAGGCTTGTTACTAGAGATATACGACGCCACGACCAAGGAGACAAACTGCTTAAGATTATCCTGACCAAGGTAGATCAAGGCCTGACGAAACGAGCTGATTTCGACAGCGAGGTTTGGCGCTTGCGTATTTACAAAGCGCAATAATTTGTACGACAACGCGACATCTTGCGTAATGATGGTTTCAATACGAGTAAAGTCTGGCTCTGGTGAGCAGACTTCACGAAAAAGCTGTAGCGCTAACACTTGCTCAGGGCTCACGTATTTTGTTTGCGAAACTAATGGCTTACTAAAAAAGTAGCCTTGGAAAAACTTAAAGCCAGCCGCTTTGGCTTGCTCAAACTCTTCTGCGGTTTCAACACGTTCCGCCAAAAAGTGGTACTTGACGCGTTTAGCAAGGTGAGCTTTGACCAACGCACACGCTTTTTCCAGCCCCATTGCCATGATATCGAGTTTAACGATGTGCACGTAAGGTAAGAAGCGACGCCACTCCGGCGTTAAGGTGAAATCATCCAGCGCGATCAAATAGCCTTCTCGATACAACTCGCGAATCGCATCGAGAAGATCATCGGTCGGCTGGCAAGTTTCCAGGACTTCGACGACGATTTTGTTTTTTGGCAAGCTGCGCGGTAAGCGGCGCACCAAGCTTTGATGAGGAAAATTGATAAAGCATCGCGAAGAAGCAATCACTGGGTTAGTGCCCAGTGATAGGAAATTCTCGACAATTAATCGGTATGTTGCTCGGTTTGACTCAATATGCGAAGGGTATGCGTTACTCTCCCCATCTCGAAACAACAATTCATAACCCAGCGTCTGTCTTTTGCGGTTAAAGATCGGCTGGCGAGCAACATACGTTGTATTCATGCTAAAGAAGGACCTATTAAATGGCTTATGACTTTGCAGCTGCTAATAATGCACCACAACCCATAAACATTGAACCGAAGACTTTGTTTATTTTCCCCATGATTTTATCAGAGCGAATAAAACGTCCCATTTGCGCCGCCAAGGTGGTGTAACCCAACATCACACACGCGTCGATCACAACAGTCGTAACACCAAGCACCAACAGTTGTGTCAGTTGGTCTTGTGCCGGGTCAATAAACTGTGGAAACAACGCCACCAGAAAAACAATCGATTTAGGGTTCGTCAGGTTAATCAAAATAGCTTTGTACAAGAGTGCCATGCCAGACATGTCTTTGTGGCTCTCAGCCGCCACCAAGCTGGAGGTGTCTCGCCATTTCTGGATACCCAACCAAACCAAATAAGCCGCGCCAACCCATTTAATGACAGAAAATGCCGTTGCCGACTGTGCGACCAGCGCACCAATTCCCGCCCCAACTAACGCAATGTGAATGGCCAAACCAATTTGGAGACCGATCACAGCCCCCAAAGATTTGCGAGTACCGTAACTCAAACCATTGCTGATTGAGTTCACCGTGCCAGACCCCGGAGCCAAACTAAAAACGATTGCAGTTACTACATAAGCTAACCAGACGTGGGTATCCATTGCATTTCCTCACTAATTCTTCGATGATACATCGCGTAAACAACGTATCTTCAGGTAATCGACTAATGGCTACTAACCATTCACCTTTGACTTATACTCAAGAGTCATTATTTGAGCAAGCAATTGGTGGTCCGATCGCGGCACTTTGGCAAACTCGCCAAGAAGGCTTTGTTAAAGGAACTGAGAAAAAGAACATCTACTGGTGCAAACTGACCAACCCAGAACATAAAAAAGCCGTGCTCATCGTTAATGGGCGCATTGAATCTTCCTGGAAATACCAAGAACTGTTTTACGATCTCTATCGCCAAGGCTTCGACGTCTATTCCTTTGACCACCGCGGACAAGGTTTATCAGATCGTCTATTGTCTGACTCAGATATGGGTCACGTCTATGACTTTACTGATTATATTGACGATATGGACGTGGTCGTAAACAAACACGACCTTAGCGACTATCAGCAATGTTTCATCATTGCCCACTCCATGGGCGGCGCAATCGCTACACGTTATCTGCAAACTCACCCAGAACATCCCTTTACCGGCTTGATTCTTAGTGCGCCTATGTTTGGTATTAATCTGCCATGGTACTTATCGCCAATAGCGATTCCAGTGACACAAATTATGTCAGCGGTATCGACTTTGCCACGCTATGCACCAGGACATCAGGCCTACTTTCCTAAGCCCTTTGAAGATAACCCGCTCAGCCAAAGCTATGGTCGCTACCAATGGTTCCGAAATCTCTATACGGAAAAGCCGGAACTGCAAGTCGGTGGACCGAGCACACGATGGGTATGGCAAGGGCTAATGGCAGCAAAACAATGCTTTTTATTGACTCGCCAAGTCAAAGTACCGGTGCTCCTGATTCAAGCTGGGAACGATCGTATTGTCAGCAATCTGGCGCAAAAACGTTTCATCGATAAATTGCGTAAAACCAACCCACATGCGGAGCTACTTTCTATCGAAGACGCTCAGCATGAGATCTTATTCGAGACCGACCAGTATCGTAATCAAGCACTCGATGCGATCTTCCGCTTTATGAATGACCCGAAATCATCGCCAAACGAAAAAACATAATAAGAACTCTAGGCGACCATTTCACGGCCATGATTAAAGAGGAAATGTCTGCACATTGATTTACCCTCTTTTTCATCCTCATTTTGACGTACACTGCTTGGGTCTGGCTGCGTTGAACCATGCAGATGCAACCGACCAAAGTTCCCCCGCATTCGGAGCAGTATGATCTAGTCAGTCTGCTGTACTCCGTTTGCAATTCACCTGTTCCACACTATCCAAACCGTTTACGAGGACTTCATGAGCACATCGCTACCTTGCAAAGAGATCACTAAAATCGTTGCCTCAGATCTGGATGGCACGTTACTCGCACCAAACCATCAGCTCAGTGCTTACTCAAAAGAGACGCTAAAAGCGCTGCATGAAAAGGGTTACACCTTTGTCTTTGCAACAGGCCGTCACCACGTAGACGTTGCGAGCATCCGTCGTCAGGTCGGTATTCCGGCTTACATGATCACCTCGAACGGTGCCCGTGTGCATGACCAGGAAGACCAGCTGATGTACAGCGAGAATGTCCCTGCAGAGCTGGTTCAAGGCGTGATCGACACGATCAAGCACGATCAAGAAATACTTATCCACATGTATCAAAATGACAGTTGGTTGATGAACAAAGACGACGAAACATTGCGTGATTTCCATGACGAATTCACATACGTCTTATTCGATGAAGACCAAGCGCCAACTGACGGTATTGCGAAAATCTTCTTCACCCATCCAGCACAAGACCATGAACGCTTGGTGGTGTTTGAAAACAAACTACGTGAACAATTTGGCGATAAGCTGAATATTGCGTTTTCAACACCATGGTGCTTGGAAGTAATGAGTGCAGGTGTGTCTAAAGGCCATGCTCTTGAAGCGGTAGCGAAAAAACTCGGCCTCACGTTAGAAAATTGCGTGGCATTTGGTGATGGCATGAATGACGTAGAAATGCTGTCGATGGCAGGTAAAGGATTGGTCATGGGTACATCACACGAGAAAGTGATGAAAGCATTGCCAAATAACGAAGTGATTGGCAGCAATGCAGAAGATGCGGTTGCACACTACCTACAAGATCACTTGCTGTAAGCTGCAAATACTCCAAACAATAACAAAGGGCTGCACATTCGCGCCCTTTTCTTTTATCGCTGACTTGGCCACTTCTCTTTGCCAAGGATCGCTTCCCACTCTTCTTCTGTCACAGGCATGATCGACAAGCGATTTCCACGTTTCACCAATGGCATGTTCTCAAGTTCTGGCATCGCTTTCATCACCGATAACGGAATCACTCGCGCCGTTTTACGCACAAACTCGACATCCACCATAAGCCAACGCGGGTTATCTGGGTCTGACTTTGGATCGTAATAATCGCTTTCAGGATCGAACTGGAAATGATCGGGATAGGCTTCTCTCACGACTTTAGCAATACCGGCAACGCCAACATTCTTGCAAGAAGAGTGATAAATCAGGACTAAATCGCCCACCTTCACTTGGTCACGCATCATATTGCGCGCCTGATAATTACGAACTCCCTCCCAACATGAAACCTTTTGGGTTCGAAGCGTGTCAATAGAAAAGGTATCTGGTTCAGTTTTAAATAACCAATATGCCATAATGCCATCCGATGCCGATTGAGTAACAATAATGAGGAAGATATAACATGAAGGCTTTGAAAAACCCAGTGGCGCTTGCCACTCTGCTGGTTCTGCAAGCATGTAGTTCGCAGCCGCCACAATCTGGCGCTGCCGACCCAGCTTCTCCACCAGCCACCTTAGATAAGCCTGACACCATTCAACCTCAAACCTTTATGCTACGTGGAAAAGTGATCGTCGGTCACGAGAGCCAATACATCATGCCTTGTGGCAGCGACAAGCAATATTGGTTACAACTGTCACCACAGCAAATGCAACGAGCAATTCAGTTAAATAACGAGCCTTACCAAACCATGTATGGAGAGGTTATCGGCCATCTCAACCCACCGGGCATCGATGGGTTTTCTGCCGATTTCGATGCTAACTTTGTCGTGGAACAAGTGAACTTCCTGACAACGGAAAACCCAAACCGTTGTCAGCAACCAAACAAACCAACTCGCGTGTTTGGTAATGAGCCTTCTTGGTCGGCAAGCTTTGAGGCTAATGGACTGACATTCCAACCAATCGGCAAACAAATCACAAAATTAGCGATTAAGAGCAGTCAACTTCAACCTCGCCAGCGCACATATCAACTACAAGATGGTGAACTTCGCCTAACAGAAAACCTCTGCTCAGATACGATGAGTGATTCTTTGTATGGCTGGAAAGCGACGCTAAAACATGATGGCGACACTTATCAAGGTTGTGGTACAGCTGCAAACGTGGACGCCACGCTTGGCTGGGCCAATACCTATGTCGCGACTTCAACCCAATCACAAGGTTTTGAGGTGCAAATGACCTTAAACCCAGACCACAGCGCCACAACAAAATACAGTTACGCCAATGGGCAAGCACCGTTAATCGAACGTGGGTACTGGCAACAATTAAGTCCGTCTCAGGTTCAAGTCGTCATGACGCATCATCAACAACAAAGACTGATGTCAGAGCGACTGTTTACGCGAGAAGGTAATCAGCTCAAAGCGACCAAAGAAAAAGTCGGTAACTTGGTATACCCAATCGCCGATGGTGGTTTAGTGCTTTACCCTGCCACCGTTCGTGATGAGGGCATGATGCAACCAGCCGAGAAACGCGCCAACAAGCCCATCAGGAGTGCAGACGTACCTTCTAGTGCGGAGTTTGACTCAAAAGTAGATGCCGCCGTGCGCAACTACTTCTTCATTCACCAAACCAACCCCAACAACAACCAGTACCGTTGGCTAACTTATGACCTCAACGGCGATGGTAACGAAGAGCTATTAGTACAGCTGGATTGGTGTGGTTCCGGTGGCTGTACATTGCTGATATTTGAACATCACGAAAAAGAGTGGCGCTTCAATAGCCGCATCACACTGGTACAAAGCCCGATTATGCTCGGCCAACAAACCTCTCATGGCTGGCGAGATCTAATTTTTAATGTCAGCGGTGGCGGAGCTAAGGCAGCGCAACACGTGATGCAATATAGTGGGGTTAGCTACCCACTCAACCCAAGCATGGCACCAACGGCAACGCCAAACCAAATCAGTGGCGTGCGTCTGTTCTCGGATGGGGTTAGCCCTGTGCGCGAAGGAGTTCGTCTGTAATGTCGCAACCGTGTCCAAATTGTGGTTTTAAATTCAACTGTATGTGCTCATTGGTGCCGAAACTTACCAGCGAGCACAACATCTTGCTGTTGATGCATCCGAATGAACTGACGCGTGATACTAATACCGGCCAGCTACTAGAGCAGTGCCAACTCAATATTGAGCGAGTAATCTGGGACCGAAAACAACCACCAGCAGAATTGCTCGCTCGATTAGCTGATCCGTCGCTGTATCCAGTGCTTCTATTCCCAAGTGAAGAAAGCGTCACACTCGAACATGTGGCGCTCCAAAGCCAACAACAAACCAAAAATCCGCTGTTTATTATTTTGGATGCCACCTGGCAAGAGGCGCGCAAGATGATCAACAAGAGCCGTTGGTTAGAAAGTATCCCTACTATGGAGCTGTCTGCATCGACAGACTCGCAATATCAGCTGCGACGCAACCAACAACAAGGTAACTTGTGCACGTTTGAAGTCGCCGCACATTTACTCGGACAACTAGGCGAGCAAAATAACCAGCAAAAAATGCTCACATTCTTTGCTCACTACCTTGCACTATTTCAAGCCGAAAAAAGTGGACACGCTCTCAAGCAATCACCGAGCTAACGCAACTAAAACCGAATTGCTCAAAATAAAAAACGCAGCCAAGGCTGCGTTTTTTATTTTGAATGGTTTCACGTGAAACAGCATTAAAATAATCGGGTCGGCTCACCCAGATAATAGCCTTGCAGATAGTCGACGCCCATATCCTGCGCGATTTTGCACACCTCTCGATTGTGGACAAACTCCGCCACCGTCTCCGCGTTAAACACCTGACATAAACGCACCAACTGAGAAGCTATTTTGCGCTGCTTTAAGTCTTTATCGATATCACGGATCAAGCTGCCATCGAGCTTTATGACTTCCGGCTCCAGCTTTAGGATTTCATCAATATTGGAATAGCCTGAGCCAAAATCATCAACAATGATACGCGCTCCTAAGCTTCTGAAATGACTGCATACTTCGATCATTCGACCGTAGTCTTTGATTTGCTCAGATTCCAACACTTCCAAACCAATTCGCCTAGGGTCATTGAGCTGACAAATTTCATGCTCTAAAAGCATTAAAGTTTTATCACTAAGCAAATCTTGCGGCGATAAGTTAATAGAAAAGTCACCTTGCTTATCTCGCATGTAATATAACGTAGAATGGATCATGTGCCGACTCAATCGAGTATAAAGATGCGTATCGGAAATAATAGGCAGGAAGCGCCCTGGCGCAATTACCGTTCCATCCTCCTCCAAAATGCGAACCAAACATTCTTGGCTTGCCAATTTATGGCTATCCGCATGCACTATCGGCTGGCTATAGGTGATGATGTTCTGTTTGAGAATGGCTTTACTGACGCAACTCAACCATCCAAGTTGCTCCTTACGCACATCCTCACTGACTTCGATGTCTTTCGCATTGCAGATATGGGTATTACTGCGCACACCGGAACGCCTCGCTTCAATGCCTTTAAGCAATAGCTCATCTGCAGAAGCTGATGGAAAATCTCGACGACTCACTAAGCCACCGCACAGCGAGATAGAAAGATAATCTATTTCGCGCAGACCAATTGGCTCAAAATTAGTTTGCTCTACCGCGTCGGCAAAACGAGTAAAGTGCTGTTTGATGGTTTCGCTGCTTTGGTCAGCTTTAAATATGAACGCCCACTCACCAACCCCAATACTATAAAGCTGCAAAGCCGTTGGCATGCCAAAACGCTTTCGCAGTCGATTCGTAAAATGCATTGAGAGGTCTTTAAGTAGCTGATCCCCTACTCTATAACCGTATTTTTCATTGATATGGCTGAAGTTAAGTAGCTTTAGAGTCAGCAAGTGCTCATCCAAATCAATGCTACTCAGCCGCTCTTGCAGCGCGACTCGGTTTTGTAATCCAGTGCGACTATCTCGCCGATAGCTTTCTTGTAACTTGCGCGTTTGGCGATCGAGTTGATACCCCATATGCGCGTTCATATGGTTGAGGTCGCCAATCGCATTTCGAATCAAGCTAAACAATGGTGAAATAGAGGAGCTAACGGGCGACTTAGGCAAGTTCAATGCTTGTACTTCGTCTCCCTCTCGCATCGCTAAATACGTCAGACTGTGATGAAGAATTTCTGGCTGTCCAATACCGCCATGCAGTTCCCCCATACAATAACTACCAAACGTCGTCGCGATATCTTTGAAGGCTTGGACTTCGTCGCTGCTGTCAATAAAGTCTAACCGTGACGCGCAGTTAAAAATCATCACGACTTCAGGTTGATGCATGGCTAACTCAACCACACCATGTCGCACCTGTTCGAGCGTTAATGAGGGGTGGTTATAGCAAAATTGTACTTCGTCACCAAGACACCAAGGCCTGTCGAAACTCATACTACCATCAGCGTGCAGCTCCGTTACCGTGCAAACTTCCTTGCGCCCCAAGCTTTCTCGATATAAAGGAAAGCTGAGCAGCTGACTCAGCGTCACATCATGGCCATCCGCCAAGTAACGCTTGTATACGTCCAACGCTTTCTGTTCACCTAAGCAATACAAGCGCGTTCCTTTTGCATGGGTGACTTTATGTGGCATGCCAATCGGGTTCCATTCCGAATACGCATCCGTCCATAGCTTCAAGGTATCGCTGTGCAAAGCTACGGCGACCACGGCATTATCGTAAACTCGGTTTTGATATAGCACCCAACAGCCATCATCAATACTCTGCGCCAACCCTCCAGAGATCACGACTTCTTCACTAGCGAAGGTTTGAAACAAGGGATAGTCACGTCGTTCAATTTGCACAGCAAAGCTGAGGATCACTTGCGAATTATGCTGCAACAGAAGCGAGCGTTTGAGCTCTCCACCATCAATATCGGGGGAGTAAGAGTAGGTTTGGACGGCAGAAGTAAGCGTGGTTTGTTCGAACTCAGTCACACTGATCAGGCAGCCAGAGGTAAATATCTCCCCCTCCAGAATGACATTACGCGTACTATGCCCCACGACATGAGCATTCGGCAGCAACAATAAAACAGCGTCCGCAAGTGTGGTCGTAAAGTCGCGTGATTGAGTCGACAATATTTGCACCAAATATTGTTTACTTGAAGAGAACTGAGAAGTGACTAAAAAGTCATTTAACTGACTGACATCATGAACCAGTTTTGAAAAAGCTCGCATGCACCTACCACTGCCGTAACACTATCTTCACCACGACGTGTGGCGTTACTCTTTTTACTTAATAGTGAATAATTTACGTGGCTTTACGCTGCTTTTCTAGACACAAAATGAGATTAGAATGGATTAATGCGAAAGCAATTAAAAAAGTGTGAGTAACGGCTGCAAACTATTGATTTCAATATCAGGTAAAGTACGTGTTTTTGAATGGTTAATGATATTTTTATTCATATCATTGAACCAACAAGCCGCAAAACCAGCCGACTTGGCACCATGCACATCTGTGGTTAGGTGATCACCGACATGCAGAATATTCTCTGCTGGAATATCCAAGAACCGTTTCGCCTTAGTAAACATATCGGTGGCGGGTTTCGCTAACCCATCAGGCCCCGCTTTGAGCACACATTGAAAATACGGCGTTAAGCCAATTTTATCTAAATCGACGTTGCCGTTTGTGATCGCCACGAGCGGAACTCGCTCTCCCAATTGTGTCAAAACATCTAAGCTTGATTGGGGCACTTCAAACTGACTGCGCCAATCCAAAGCGAGCTGCACACCCTCTTCAGCTGCGGCTTGAGCTTGCGCTTCATCATAGCCAACTGAAAGAAAACCATGCTTTAGCTGTACTAAACGCCAAAGCGTCACATCGCTTCTGAGATCCGGTCTCTGCTGGAGCACATGTTTTTTTACCTGCATCCAATCAGCCTTATCCATGTGCGCCACGGCAGGATGTGTTTGCTGCAACCAAGCTAGCAACTCACGCTCCATACGGATAATCACCGGGTAATTGTCATACAGCGTGTCATCAAGATCGAAGGTCATGGCCTTAATAGGCTCGATACGGCGATAAAATTTCATACTTCGGCTCACTCCCCGTTCTTTTTACGTGCGCGTGGGTGGGCTTGGTCGTAGGCTTGCGCTAAATGTTGGAAATCCAAGTGCGTGTAGATTTGGGTCGTCGAAATGTTCTCGTGTCCTAAAAGCTCTTGCACCGCACGTAAGTTATTGCTGGATTCGAGCATATGTGTCGCAAACGAGTGACGCAATTTATGCGGACTAATATGGCTCGCCACTGACTGTTTCTGTCCCCATGCTGCCATACGTTTTTGCACGCTACGGTGCGAAATACGCGTTCCGAGTTTAGACACAAACAAGGCAGGTTCACCTGGCGCAGCAAGGTCGCCCCTGACTTTCAACCACTTGGCAACCCATTCAGTTGCCATGCCAGAGAATGGTACTTTACGTTCTTTGTCGCCTTTACCGATAACACGAAGCTCTCCACTGCGCAGTTGTACATCACGTACATCCACACTCACCAACTCAGCCAAACGCAAGCCAGCACCGTACATCAGCTCCATCATGGCGCGATCACGCACAGCCAACGGGTCGTCTTCGTTGACCTCAAGCAGTTGGCTCACTTCATCAACATCGAGGTTTTTCGGCAACGGGCGCTTTTTACGTGGCGCTGAAACCCCTTTGGCAGGGTTAGCTGACATCTCGCCACGCAGAATAAGGAAATCGAAAAAGCTACGCAGCGATGAGAGGCGCGTCGCTAAACTGCTGGCTTTCATGCCTTCCCGCATGCCCTTACCTGCTAATTGGCGCACCCAGCCTGCATCAACTTGAGACCAATCTTTAAGTCCCATTTCAGCCAAGTGCTGCGCCATGGTTTCTAGCTGCTGTTTGTAATTGCGTTGAGTATGTAGGCTGAGCCCCTTTTCGCTTCGTAAGAATTCATAGAAGCGCTCAAGAGGCTTTTGCAGACTATTTGGCAGAGGAGTGTTGGGAGTTGTCGTCATCGTAACTTTGCCATACCAATGTTTGAGCGAGATGTGCCACTACTAATGATAGGTGACGCAAAAACAAGGTATCCATATCTGGTTGAAAATGACCGCCATCCTCACTAGAGAACGCTAGCACGCCCAGTGTTTGCTGTTTCACCAGCGGCAGTACCACATAGGACCCCATTTCCGGCACATCCATATTGCCAAACAAAGCTTCACGATCCACTTTGCGAAGACGTCCTAAGTACGCGTCTTTGCCATTTAAGTGAGTGGTCGCAAAACGTTGATAACTTTCCTTACTCAATTGAATAGATGCGTCGCATTGACTAAACAATCGAACAAACGCGCGTAAGCCTAGTGCTTTAGCTTTCTCTTCAATAGAATGAATGACTTGTTTAAAGTCACCACACTTTAGAATCTGCCCCTGCAAATCCATAAATTCGTAAAAGGTGCGATCGTTGTTCGCCGCAAGCGACATCAGTGTGGTGATCTCTTCCTCTAACTCTTCAATGCGCTGACGTTGGCGATTCATTTGTATGTGCACCAAAGACACCGCACCCAAGTCTGAGTGTGGGAAAGATAGACGATCCACAAGCTCCGGACGCTGCACAAAAAAATCGGGATGATCTTTGAGGTACTCGGCCACCACTTCAGCCGTTAAGGCATCTGCTTCTACTTGAGACAAACCGTTTCCTTTTTCTTCTACTAGCAAGACAATTGACCATCAAATACATGCGTTGTAGGTCCGGTCATAAACAACGGCTTACCCGGACCTTGCCACGCAATTCGCAGTTCACCACCTGGTAGAGAAACCTTAACGTTTTCATCCAGCAGACCCTGAAGAATCCCTACCGCTACCGCCGCGCAAGCGCCGCTACCACAAGCTTGTGTTTCACCTGCGCCTCGCTCGTAAACTCGAAGACGAATATGGTCACGACTCACCACCTGCATAAAGCCAGCGTTGACGCGCTCTGGAAAACGCTCGTGCGACTCAAGCAGCGGGCCTAATGTATCGACATCAGCAGTATCCACGTCATCGACCACCGTCACCACATGCGGGTTACCCATGCTTACCGCGCCACAGAACAGCGTTTTTTCACCAGCGCGCATGATGTAGGTTTTCTCTTTTTGCTTGGCTTTAAAAGGAATTTTGTTCGGCTCAAACTCTGGAACGCCCATGTTGACCGTCACTTCTCCATCATCTTCGATGTTGAGAATCATCTTTCCTTTTTTGGTGCTTACGCTGATGCTGTATTTATTGGTCAACCCTTTCAAGCGAACAAAGCGCGCGAAGCAGCGCGCGCCATTCCCGCACTGCTCGACTTCACTACCATCGGCATTGAAAATCCGATAATGGAAATCAGTTTCAGGGTCGTAAGGGGCTTCTACCACGAGCAATTGGTCAAAACCAACGCCGGTATGACGATCCGCCAAACGGCGGATCAGGTCTTGCGAGAAAAACACGTTCTGGGTAATACAGTCGACGACCATGAAGTCGTTGCCCAAACCGTGCATTTTGGAAAAGTGGAAATGCATTTGTTGTGTGTTACTCCGGTAGAATCTGTTCCAGCTGCCACAAACTGGTCAGCTCCTCACGCTGGCGAACTAAGTGGCTTTGTTTACCATCCACCATTACTTCTGCCGCTCGGGTACGAGTATTGTAGTTCGAAGACATTACAAAACCATAGGCACCTGCTGAACGAACCGCGAGTAGATCACCTTCTTGCAAAACGAGTGCGCGATCTTTACCCAAGAAGTCGCCGGTTTCACAAATAGGGCCAACCAAATCGTAAGTCTGTGCTTCACCCGTGCGCGGCGAAACTGGCACGATATCTTGCCATGCTTGGTATAGTGCAGGACGCATCAAGTCGTTCATTGCCGCATCGATGATGGCAAAGTTCTTGTGCTCAGTATGTTTTAAAAACTCAACACGCGTTAGCAAGATACCTGCATTCGCAGCAATTGCTCGGCCCGGCTCAAAAATCAGCTCCAAGTCTTGGTGATTTTCAAGACGGCCTAGTAACGCTTTCGCGTAATCTGAAGGCTGAGGTGGTAATTCATCACGATAGACCACACCCAAACCGCCGCCGACATCAAGGTGACGAATGTTAATGCCTTGCGCTTTTAAATCATCAATCAGGGCTAATAAACGGTCTGTCGCGTCGATAAATGGGTCGATATTGGTGAGCTGAGAACCAATGTGGCAGTCGATGCCTTGCACATTCAAGTTCGGCAGGCTTTGCGCGAATTTATAAACATCTGGCGCACGATCAAATGCAATGCCGAATTTATTGTCGCGAAGACCAGTCGAAATGTAAGGGTGTGTTTTCGCGTCGACATCTGGATTGATACGCAGAGAAATTGGCGCAATCACACCAAGCTCACCCGCAACCTTATTCAAACGTTCTAGCTCGGGCTCAGATTCAACGTTGAAACATTTGATACCTAGCTCAAGAGCACGCTTCATTTCTGCAGGTGTTTTCCCAACACCCGAGAAGACGACTTTCTTCGGATCACCGCCTGCGGCAATCACACGCTCAAGTTCACCACCTGATACGATATCAAAGCCCGAACCCAAACGCGCCAGTGCGTTCAATACGCCTAGGTTTGAGTTCGCTTTCACCGCGTAGCAAACTAGATGAGGATGTTGACCCACAGCACTATCAAACGCCTTCCAGTGGCGCTCTAGCGTGGCTCGAGAATATACGTAAAGAGGAGTGCCATATTGCTCTGCAAGAGCTTGAAGTGGGACGTCTTCGGCCCAAAGCTGGCCATCATCCTGATAGTTGAAGTAATCCAAAATTCGCTTCCCTTATTTTATTCGACTGCTGAACCCTAATTTCACCCTAAGGCGCGGTTATTTATTGTGATTGCTCATTCTGTTGAGTGTCATCTGGAATGTATAGTGAGCCAGATTGGCCACATCCCGCTAACGTCGCGGCAACCATCACAAACAACACAGTAACTAATTTTTTCATTTCGCATATCGTGATTATTGAATCAATGCCCCCTATAATCGCACCACACTCAGGAAAAGCAATAGGATAGACGGATGAACGATACTGAATTTCATCAACTGGTGGATGCGCAGATGCAAATCATCGAAGAATCCATCGATGATTCAGGCGCAGACATTGATTACGAAGTCACTGGCAACGTAATGACATTGGAATTTGAAGACCGCAGCCAAATCATCATTAACCGCCAAGAGCCGATGCATGAGATCTGGCTGGCGTCCAAATCTGGTGGTTTCCACTTCAAGCTTATTGAAGATAAATGGACCTGCTCAAAAACGGGCATGGAGCTATTTGAAATGGTGAAGCAAGAGTGTGAAAAGCACGCGGGCGAAGCCATTGATTGGGCATAATGCTGGTCAATCGTCACCAAAACAAAAAGAGCACCGAAGTGCTCTTTTTGTTTATTGATACGGGTTTAATTACGCGTTTACCGCTTTAGTGGGACGATGCGGTGAGCACCCATCATTGCGATAAGGGATGATATAAGCATTGCCCTCTTCAGGATGGATAATCTGGTAGTACTGCGGCAGGTTAAAGTTGATAAATTTCGACGCAACACGACTGTCATCTTTTACGGATGTGTAAAAGCTGTTCACAGACGAAATCATCTCGTCTTTGGAGCCACTAAACTGGTGATACACTTCAACTTGGTTTGACTCATCCAACACATAAATATTGAAGCCATCCTCATTATCTTCAAAGAAGAATTGCACCAGACCTTCACTGGCAAAACCATCCACCGCTTCTGGCATTTGATACTCTTGCTCACGATCGAGCATTAATAGCGGCGAGCCTTTAAGTTTGTTAGTAGAAATGCTGCGATAGAAATCAATGGAGTTTTCTAACTTCTGCACCGACACACCACGACGTTCAAAGAACAGCCCGTAAGTTTGGTTACCAAGGCGCATCGCTTTAAAGCGGCGGCGTTTTTCTTGCTCTACTGGCTTCAAGCGTAAGTCGATACATTCCGCTAAAAGCTGGTAGACCATATTACGCATCACACCACGCATGTTCTTCGCATAACAGAACACATCCACCGATTCTGGTGGCAACGCGTCTTGGTGCATTTTGCCCAGAATGGTTTTCAGTGCGTCCAGCATCGCCGTTTCCCCTTTGAAATGCAGCGTACGCACTTCATGCCAGGAGTTACGGTAAACCAAGTCGACACTGCCGACTAAGTTTTTATGTTCCGGACCAAAACTGAAGATATCGGTATTTTTCACATCCACTTTCAGTGAACGGCCCGAAAGCTCTGACGTAGGATCATTTTCAAAGTTGATGAACATCGCTAGCTGGCTGATCTCACATGGGCTCGCTAATGCCTGCATCGTCGGACGGCGCTTACGCAGCGCAAAGGTATTTCGTAAGTCGCTCACCATTTGGTAGAACTTATCGATATCCAGTTGCGCTTCACGCACCACCGCGTGCAAACGAGTCGACTCGGTGATTAAACCATTAAAGAATGCCCAAGAGACTAACTTGCTCAAGTATTCATGATGTTCTAAGTATGGCTGCCCCAAAATGCGGTGCGCGATCAGAGGTTGTTTATAGAGATACCAACCAGACTTGTTCACACCACCATCTTTCACTTCGATGAAGCTTAAATCCGGTTCATGCAAATCAGGGGAAATCTGTGGGTTGAGTAACGTCACTTTGCCCGGCAATACTTCAAAAGCGGCGTAAAGCTTACGAGCCAAAATACTGATGTCTTGCGGGCTGATAGCGGAGGTAATGTCGTTGCGACGCGCAAATTGAATCAAATTACGGTAGCTCTGCATCAACGCATCCAGCAACGCATGATGCACCACTTTTACCTGTTCAACTTTCCAGTTGCGGCGATCATCGAGCTCAGCAACAACGCTGGCATCCCAATCCCATTTTGCAATCATGTCGCTCAGCGCTTCACGGCGCCAAGCCACTGAACCGACATCCGGTTCACGCGACAACTTTTCGTGGGTTTTGAGATAGAAGCAACGGCGCACCAAATCCAAACGAGTGTCATCTTGGATTCGCTCTAAGTAGCGGGTCACTTTTTCCAACATTAAGTAGTACGCATCCATGCCGTAAAGGTCTGGCTCATGGGCAAAGAAACGACGTTTGGTGTCGATGCTTAGCAGTTGCGTATGCGGGTATTCCCACGAATAAGCTTCAAGCAGAATGGCTTTTAATACCGATTTGTAGGGAGAATCGATACTTTTGTATAGCTGCCACAAGTTCGAGCCGAAGTACTCTTCAGCAGGAATGCGGTTCAATTTACCAAAGTCGATCCATTCACTACAGTCGATGTAACCATCACTGCACAATTGAGAAACATACTCGTCGTAACACTCTTCCATTTCTGGCGGCACTATTTGCCATAATAAACGCTGTCCAGCAATACGCACCGCGCTGCGATAGAATTCATCAAGCAAAAGTAAGTGCTGAGATGAGCCACAGTTATCACCCGTCATCTCTTCAGAATGGTTGCTTCTAAAGCGTTCTTCATCCATTAAGAAGAAGTTCGCCTCCACCCCTTGGCTTTGTGCCCAGTCGGTGATCAGCAAGCATTTATTGGTCAGCAATTCTCGCTCGTCACAATCCATATCTGGCGAAATACACACCCAAATATCTAAATCACTAGAAGTACTTTGACCAATTGATGAGGTACTGCCCATGGTGTATAAGCCCAAGATAGCCGGCTTCTCTGCCGTCTTAAGTGGCTGACCAATCGCAAGTTGAATGTCATCAATGAATTGCTGCTGAATGCTATTTAGCGCCAGCCCATGCACACCAAACGGGACATCGGCATCGTAATAGCCAGGAATCACAGGGTGGTTGTAGTTCAACAAGGCAGGAATCAAGTGGAAGACTTGCTGGCTTTGCGAATCCATAAGCGCCAGCGCGCGATCAACTCGCTGCTGATTCAAATTATCTAGTCGCTGAATGATTTTTTGGGTGTAAGCCTGCAAGGGGAATTCCTTGGTTGAACAATCACGAAAATCTGCTGACGTTTTAAACCAAAACGGCCTAAAAACGTGATCAATTTAACACTTTTATTGGTACGGGTAAAGTTTCACGCCCACGCACCACTCAGGATGCAAAACCATACTTTAGTCACAAAATTAATCGCGCGGTAGTGTCGCTCTTATTACCTATTACTAATAATAGTCCTTAGTCTAATTGAGAATCCAGTCACACTATTTTCATAACGTCATGTAATTCCATTCATAGCTCTCAGAGATAACGAACTAACAGTAAGCATTTCTTGATGAGAATGGTAGGATAAACCCAAATCCAAACAGCATTGAGAAGATCATGACACAATCCACACCTATTCGCATTGCAACTCGAAAAAGCCCTCTTGCTTTATGGCAAGCTTACTTTGTCAAAGACGCCCTTCAAGCCGCTCACCCTGGTTTGGAAGTCGAGTTAGTAACTATGGTGACCAAAGGTGACGTGATTTTGGATACACCGCTAGCAAAAGTTGGCGGCAAAGGCTTATTCGTAAAAGAGCTTGAAGTCGCAATGCTAGAAGGCCGTGCAGACCTTGCCGTTCACTCAATGAAGGACGTGCCCGTCGATTTCCCGGAAGGTCTTGGCCTCGTGACCATTTGTGAACGTGAAGACCCTCGTGATGCTTTCGTTTCCAATACCTATAGCAACATTGATGAACTCCCTCAAGGTGCAGTGGTTGGTACTTGCAGTTTGCGCCGTCAATGCCAACTGAAAGAATATCGTCCAGATATCATCATTAAAGAGCTTCGCGGTAATGTGGGCACTCGCCTTGGTAAACTAGATGCGGGTGAATACGATGCGATCATTCTTGCTGCGGCAGGCCTTAAACGATTGAAGCTTGAAGAGCGCATTCGTAGCTTTATCGAGCCAGAGCAATCATTACCTGCGGTTGGCCAAGGTGCTGTCGGTATTGAGTGCCGCCTTGACGATGAAAGGCTGCTTAAGCTACTTGAGCCACTTAACCACCAAGACACCGTAGACCGCGTTTTGTGTGAGCGCGCAATGAACCTGACGCTAGAAGGCGGCTGTCAGGTACCTATCGGCAGCTATGCCCTGCTAGATGGCGATAACATTTGGCTACGCGCATTAGTTGGCGAACCAGATGGCAGCGAAATTGTTCGTGGTGAAATCCGTGGCCATCGTAAAGACGGCGAAACGTTAGGAGTGCAGTTAGCCAATGAACTACTGGATAACGGCGCTCGTGAAATCCTAACTAAGCTGTACGCAGATCACGAATAATCATGGCAGTGTTGGTCACTCGGCCGGGAGAGCAAGGCAGCGCGCTTTGCTCTCTGCTCGAAAGGCACGGCATTTCCGCATATCACCATCCTCTGATCGACATTGTCGCCGATCTCACGGACACGCACCTCTCTAAACACCTGCATCAAGCTCAAATTGTTATCGCTGTTAGTCGACATGCCGTGCAATGTGCACAGCAAATCATAGCCAGCAACGAGACATCATGGCCGAAACAAGCCATTTACCTTGCCGTTGGTCAAAAAACAGCACACTATTTAAGCAAATGTACCCAACAGAAAGTACACTATCCCCAAGTCAGTGATAGTGAACATTTATTGCGACTGCCAGAGCTCAATAATGTGGCCCAACAACAGGTTCTTATCCTTCGTGGGAACGGTGGAAGAGAGCTGATCAAAGATGCATTGGTGAGACGTGGCGCAAAAGTTCACTATAGTGAGACTTACAAGAGAGAATTCATCCCATTCGATCCAGTAAGCTGTGTCTCACTATGGAAAACCCTACAAATTGACCAGATCATCGTCACCAGTGGTGAGCAACTGGATTATTTGTGCAGCCAATTGACGTCAGAGCAATTGACTTGGCTTAATCAACAAGAGTTGTATATCCCCAGTCAGCGTATCGCTGACATCGCACTTCAAAGGGGGTTCACTCGGGTGAGATGCACGGGAAGCGCATCCAACCAAGAATTACTGGCGGCTCTCCAGCCCTAGCTACACAGGATATAGGCATGACAAGTAAAAATAACGACCAAAAAAATAACGATAAAAACCTTTCCGAAGAAACCTCATCGGCACCGATAGCCGAAAAAAGCACATCGCAGCAGGATGCGGCCCCTAAAAAAGAACAGCCAAAAGTGGCCGAGCCCCCAAAAACAGCCGAGCCAGCCAAAGTCGAATTTGAAGAAAAACAAGGCAAGCGCGGAGTTAAACTAGGCACAGTCGCTATCATCTTATCGATTATTTTTGGCGGTGGCCTCGCATACAAGCTACATCAGCAGCAAGCCGATTACCAAGCGCAGATCGCCCAACTAAAAAGTCAGCTAGAAAGCACTCAAGCTTCCATGAAGCAAGAGCTCAGCCGGGTACAAGAAGAAACCATCGAGAAAGCAACGACCGTGACACACAAAGCGGAAGTGGTACTGGGACAGCAACAGAAGAGCATTGAAAGCTTACAGCTTGCCGTTGCCGATGTGAAAGGTCGCCGACCAAACGACTGGCTACTTGCTGAAGCCGATTACCTCGTCAAATTAGCAGGTCGTAAACTGTTCTTAGAGCATGACGTAGAAAGCGCAACTCAACTAATGGAAAGTGCTGATCAACGCATTGCCGCACTGAATGACCCTAGCCTCGTCAAACTACGTAAAGCAATGGCGAACGATATCACCAAACTTCGTACTATCCCGCTGATTGACCGTGATGGATTGGTACTACGCTTAACTGCTCTGCAACAGCAAGTAGACAAGCTACCACTCGCCAATGCACTACTCCCAGAAGCAGAAGTCGTAGAGAACACTGAAGTGTCTGAAGATATTGCAAACTGGCAAGATAACTTAATGACCTCTCTGAAGGACTTTTCAGAAAACTTCATTACGTTCCGCACGCGCGATGGTAACGTCATTCCACTGCTTTCTCCTGAGCAACACTTTTACCTAAAAGAAAACATCAAAGCCAAATTGGAGACCGCAATAAAAGCGGTGTACCAAGAGCAAGGTGAAATTTACACCACGTCTCTAAAAACGGCCGATAAATGGGCATTAGCTTTCTTCAACCAAGACGATAATTCCGTTAAAGAGTTCAACAAAACTGTTAACCAGTTAAGCCAGCAAAACATTCAAGTGGAATACCCAACGAAACTGCAAAGTCAGTCTCAACTATCAGATGTCATCCGTGAGCGCCTACGTCGCGAAGTCACAACGATGACAGGTATGGAGGATAAGTAATGTTTCGTCTTATTTTCCTATTTGTTGTACTAGGTGCAGGACTATTTGTTGGCACTCAATTTTCTGGTCAGCAAGGCTATGTTCTCATCTCCATCGCTGAGAAAACGATCGAGATGAGCGTAACGACATTGGTCGTATTCGTTATCGCAGCACTCGCAGGTCTTTTTCTACTTGAGTACCTAATTAAAAAGCTAGTTTACGCAAGTTCTACAACATGGAACTACTTCAGTGTGCGCAAAATGCGCCATTCCCGCCGATACACCAATGAAGGCATTATTAAACTCCTAGAAGGAGACTGGAAAGGTGCCGAGAAAAAAGTGACTCGTTGGGCGAATCATCACGACATGCCACTACTTTGTTACTTAGTCGCGTCTGAAGCTGCACAAGGTCAAGGTGATAAAGCAAAACGTGATCACTACCTAGAGCTAGCAAGCCAGCAAGAGAATGCTCATCTCGCAGTAGAGCTGACTCGAGCGAAACAATTTATCCGCGACAACGAGTTCGAGGCTGCTTTCGATACTTTGCAATCGTTAAAAGGTCAGTATGCGAGTAATTCGATTGTATTGAACTTGCTGAAAACAACGTACATGCAGCTAAAATTGTGGCAACCTCTTATTGACCTCTTGCCACAGTTAACCAAAGCAAAACTCATCACGGAAGAAGAACATGCAGATCTGATTCAAAAGGCGCAATGCGGCTTACTCCATGAAGTGGCACAGCAGCAAGGTAGCGAAGGGCTTATCTCTCATTGGAATGGCCTTGCACGCAAAGTAAAACAAGACACACACCTAGTAGCCTGTTTTGCTCGTGAGTTGATAGCCCGGAAAGCAGATGCTGAAGCCTTTACTGTGCTAAAAGAAGCATTGAAAAAACAATCGGCTCCTGAGCTTTATCAACTACTGCCAGATCTAAACCTGCCAGATATCCACCCTGTCGTGGTTTTCTTAGAGGGAGTAGTGAAGAAAGAGCCAGAGAACGCCGCAGCACATAGCGCGTTAGCGCACTTCTATTTCCGTCAAGAGAAGTGGCAAGAAGCCCAAGACCACTTCGAGATCGCCTTAAAGCTTCGCTCTGACGTCTCTGATTATGCATTCCTAGCAGATACACTAGAGAAGCAGAATCTAACTAAAGCCGCTCACGAAGTCTCTCGTAAAGCTCTCACGCTCGTCCAGAACGACTAAGTAGCGGTCATCTAACCAAGCCGGCAGTTTACTGTCGGCTTTTTTATTGCCTGTCATTTATCAACACTCCACAAACCTGCAATATCCACTAGAGCTAATGCCCTGCAATCGCCTGAACTTCATTAGGAGGCCCCAGCAAAGCTTCTTTAGTTCGTTCCCAGCAGCACTCCATTAAGCTCACTAAAAGCCTCTAAAAGATAGCTTACTCACTTTCTTCAAAATCTAAGCTTCTAAGAAGGAACTCTACTAACAAAATGCAGATAACTTGGAATAGAGTAGGAAGAAAAAATAGGCACATAAGCTCCGATACTCTCCATTCTCTTCAATGCAGGACTGTCCTATACAATACTTAGAACGTGTTTATTGTACCAACCAGAGCAAGATAGCGAAGAGCCACTAGGTAACACTAAGAGCGCTAACGCACGCAACATCGAGTAAAGGGTAAAGAGTAAAGGCAAGTCTCTTGTTAACAGAAACACTTTACCCTTAGAGGTAGGAATGCCAATACTCAGACTTGATGGCTCTCGTTAGAAGATAAAGTTATGAACTTCTGTCGCAGCACAACCCGTGGATAGCGAGAACGCGCTTAAAGCAAGGCTTCTCAAGTGACATAGTGCAGGGATACCTAGTCCGGGGATACGATCAGCTAAGGGATTGATTCCAGTCCCTAACGAATTTCCAAGCGTCAGAAACGAAGAAAGCCTCGCTATTTCTAGCGAGGCTTCTGAATAGTGGCGGAGAGATAGGGATTTGAACCCTAGATACGCTATTAACGTATGCCGGTTTTCAAGACCGGTGCTTTCAACCACTCAGCCATCTCTCCACAAATTGTCATCAACAGATTAGTACACTGATGATGTTGTTATTTGTCTATGCAAATAACGA
>NZ_JAMQWD010000038.1:0-498 GCF_024744415.1 Vibrio sp. RM-41-2B
GTTTAAAGGAGAAATTATGGAAATCGAATCAATATCAGCTATTCAAAGCTGTATGTCTTCACTTGGCTTAAAGCGTAATGATCAAGCTTCTTATGAAGTAACGGCTCGAATTAAAAACTTGAACAAAGCCACTCCTTTAGGGGAAGTTGATGTAACATTTTGGAGCAATGTTTATTCAGGTGATGGTCCATTCGTTTCTGTTGACGATACCATTAGAGGTTATGGTATTCCGTTTGAAGAGTTTAAGCCTAGATTTCAAACTTTTAGCTTCGATGAGAAACATAAAATACTTGAGGTTAAAGGTAACGGGTATAATTTTCAGCTTATCTTCACGTAACAAACATAACAAACGCTTTAAGACGGATTCGCAACGCTCGGCGGTTTTGGTTTGAATTGGCTTTTGTGGTTACGGTGCAATAAGTTAGTGTTGTGGTAGCGTTGCTCACCACTTAAGCGGGCGTTATTTCCGCAACGGATCTCTCAGGCTGAATGTACGTG
>NZ_JAMQWD010000039.1:0-3903 GCF_024744415.1 Vibrio sp. RM-41-2B
TAACGCCGCGTTAAGTGGTGAACAACGCTAACCACCAAACCCAAGCCATTGTACCTTAAACACTAAATTCAACTTGAACTGAAGTCGCCAAGCGTTGTGAATCCGCCTTAAACGCCTTGTTAGGCGAAGTTTCCCACCAGTGTTTAAGTTTGTTTGAAAGCAGATTACCCGAAACCGAATAAGCAACCAAACACCCACTGACTTTTTGTGATTCAAGAACCACAAATATCACTATGTTTCAGCCAAGATTCCAACGAGCACGAAATGCAGATCTCTAGCAACAAAGAAGGTTTTGAACCCGAGAAACCCAAAGCTGCAAACTAACAGCAAATTCGAAAGCTTCAGTTGACTTGCCCTTGCCACGCTTTGAGCCAGTTAAACTCGCCACTAACCGACTCCAAAAACCAATGAGGCAACCCACGAATGTTGGCATGTTTTACGGTTGGAGAGATTCAAGAATTTGAGCAGACAATGCTGAATTGCCGACTTAGAAAAACGAATGCTCAAAGAGAACTAAGAAGATGAGAATAAAGAACTTTCCTGCCCGTCGCCTAACGCCGCGTTAAGTAGTGAGCAACGCCAACCACCTAACCTAAACTTTTACACCGTAAACACTTAACCCAACATAGAATGCAAAACGCCAAGCGTTGGGAATCTGCCTTAAACGCCTTGTTAGCTTTTTGCCACACCCACCTGAAAAGCGATTTGTCCCAGAAGAGAAAAATGAACTTCCAAATCTGTTGGCTCTATATTACTAATTTCGTACTCTCCCCCCAACAGCCAAGGTTTTGATAAACTATATATTTGACCATGAGACAAGGTTTTACCTGATTGAATTAAATCACCTATCATCTGAACGGCAAATTTTTCTGCTACAAATTCTTTGTTAGATAACTTTACCTTAAACTCATCAACTGAATCAGATACTTGGATCAATTCACCACCACCAGTATCTAACCACCATACTTGACCGTTATATACATGCTGAACGAATGCGTCATCTGACGCAGATATTAAAATTGGGAGGAAAGCCCCTTGTAGAAGCCAATCCCAATCACTCAGTAACGAATTTCTATCTATGTGAGAAAAGGCTACCGTCAAATCATCTAGAGTCATTGATTTCCTCGTGAAAAGCTAACGCCCTGTTAAGGTGTGAGCAACGCAATACCGAAGCTCCTGCATACTACCTCAACCACAAAACGCAACGCATAGCAAAAATGCCACGCGTTGCGAATCACTCTTAAACAGTTTGTTAAGTGATTTTTGTTGTAAAAGCATGCGGCTTATTTTTGGGGTGCTTTACTAACCCTTGAGGCGGACCATCAGATGTAAACAAATTAGATAATACTGATATCAATGCGCCTAAAATTACATAGCCAAGTATAACCTGTAACATAACTAAAATTTGTCCCAAACTAGAAGATAAATTTGCACTGATGTCACCAAAACCTAGTGTTGTCATTGTTATAACTGAAAAGTAAATACTATTTAGCATCCCCATTGATTTTTCGGTTGTTAAATCACATCCCAAACAATATAGAAGCGCAAAGATTATACAAACACTAAAAAAAGATTGGATTACTCGTAAAGGAGAACGTCCGTAGTCAGAAATCGCCCAAAAAGCAGAAACAAACTTGGACGTAGACTTTTTATTTTTTCTGTACCAGTCTTCCCAATTATGTCTTCGATTACAATATTGTAACGTTTGTTTTAAGCCAGCGGAAAACCTTGCTTTATCAAAATCTATTGTTCTAAAATCAGTCTCGCTAGATACTTTTGCTATATGAAAGTAAGTATCTGTTGATAGTTTAGAGTTTCTAATTGACATACCACACATATTAAAACGTATTTCACGATCTATAAGTGGGTTATGCCCTCCACCGAGGAACTTCGCTCCAGACAAATCAGCCCGAGAGAATCTAGCCTCATAAAAACTACACCCATAAAACTCAGCATTTTTAACATCAGACTCATAAAATTCTGCATCATCAAAGAAAGTCATTAAGAATTCGCTATCATGTAGCGTTGCTTTGTTAAATTCGGAATTTTGAAATATTGAATGCGCTATCTTAGCTCCTGTCATATCTACTTCAGCCAAATATGTATTAGACATATTTACAGCAGAAAAGTGGGAGTTAATAAACGAAGCCCTGTATAAATCAGCCCCATCACCATTTTTGTTTACAAATGTGACATTGTTGAAATTAAAGCCATCTAATTTTGCGCCTCTTAGTGCTGCAGGTTCTGACGAGTTAGAAATAAATTCATTCCATGCGGAAAAATCTTCTTTAATTGCACACCCTACTAACAACGCATAATGATCTTTATTCAGTTCCATTGATTTGGTTTACTTCCACTACATAAAAAGGACATTATACTCGACTTAAGTATTCAATATAAAGCAGATGCACGCTTAAATCACTTAACGCCCTGCTAAGGGGTGAGCAACGCAATACCAAAGCCGCCGCAAGCCACCTTAATCACTAAATTCAACGCATAGTAAAAATGCCACGCGTTGCGAATCCCTCTTGAGCAGTTTGTTAGTTTGCAAACCCAAAGCATTGATTTTAAGTCACTTTAAACTTTGCAAACAATAAACTTTATGTGTTTTGATGCACTTAAGTCAGGCGTAGTCTAAAAACGGCTAGTCAATGAAACCACGTGGAACAAACAACGCCGCAGAAAACGAACTCACAACACCAAAAAGCGCTTTTGGAAAACCAATCTCACAATGCGGACTTTCAACAAAGCCACTGAAACCACATGAACTTACCACACCAGGGAAAACGCCATTTCAGCGAGTAAATCGGCTTTTGTACCAACAAACTCAACGAACAGAGTTTCAGCAAGAAAGTTCGACTCAGTTAACTCTAAAGTCACCGCCCCAAAGAATAAATCAACCGTTGAAGCGATGCCAATTTTGGATTTTCACCACGCTAGATAACACTAAAATTGGAAGCTAATACGACAACTTAAACTTTGAGCTTTTACCACTAGATCTTGCGATATAGCTGCATTTTTCCTCTTGCAAACTAACGCCCTGTTAAGGTGTGAGCAACGCAATACTGAAGCTCCCGCATAACACCTTAAACACAAAACGCTACGCATAGCAAAAATGCCACGCGTTGCGAATCACTCTTAAACAGTTTGTTAGAATTTTACCAGCCCGCAAAGCCCTCTTCTTTGCGCTCACCATAAAGAGACTCATATACAACGCCATACGCAAATGAAGTTAGTGCTTTATGCACCGCATAACTGTTAGTTAAATCACTATCTACACGATGCAACTTTACTTGATACAGCATGATACTCTCTGACGGAGAAACAGCCATCGCTTCAATACCAAAAATAGCATTTACATCATAATCATGATCTTTTGAAAGGAGCGAGCGTATTGCCGCGTGAAACGGATTATCTGCAGTAACTTTTTGTTTACCAACGTACAAAGAAAATTCCTTAAAAATAGCTGGACCAACTCCTTTGTTGACTAAGAATGCTTCAAACACCCCCTCTTTGATCGAGTGGTTTGTTTGTAGGATAATATATGGTTGAACGCTTAGTCTTTGGCGCTCGATTGCTAACTCTGCAGCTTCTTTGTCAGCTTGAGCTTTTCGACGATTAAGACTCTCTATTTTCTTTGATTCCCTACTTCTCTGCTTTGATTCTTTAACAGAATATCGCAAT
This sequence comes from Vibrio sp. RM-41-2B, assembly GCF_024744415.1. NCBI lineage: Bacteria > Pseudomonadati > Pseudomonadota > Gammaproteobacteria > Vibrionales > Vibrionaceae > Vibrio > Vibrio sp. RM-41-2B. The sequence goes on from NZ_JAMQWD010000039.1 coordinate 3,685, forward strand.
GCCAACACTGCAACGAATAACGAAATAAATGTTGAACCGACCATAGTCCAATCAGCAACATTTGGTTGAGCAATAGACTCTAATTGCTTTTGTTGATTTTTGACTTCTGCAGTCAATGAATTTAACGCAGTTGTTACCGAATTCAAATCTACTTGATTAGAGACAACAATATTCGGATCACTAGGCAATACTGTTATATTTATTTTTTCAGTTAGTTTA